>NZ_JAMQTI010000005.1:0-281781 GCF_032883055.1 Mycobacterium sp. 29Ha | reverse complement strand
TTTCGCTTATCTACACACCGTCACAGGCGACATTGCGCGAAAAATCCGGGCTAGAGGCGCGCGAAGCAGGGGTTGGCGTCCTCGTTGGGTATCGACGCGTTGCGGCTGGAGAACTTTCCGACGACTCCGGTGTCGGTCACGTCGACGCTGTCGGCGTGGATTCCCAGCGGATAGTTCTCGTTCAACTTCTTCGTCAATCCGTCCAGTGCGCCCTGCACACCATCCTTCGGCAGCGGGCCTGTCACCTCGAGAACTTCCAAATTCAAGTCACCGTCGGTGACGACGGGCTTGGCGGTGACGCGGTTGTCGCCGGCGTCCAGGATCACTGTTCCCGCCGCGGCGTCGGTGCGCACGCCTGTGACGAGATTGCCTACGCCAGGCAGGTTTTCGGCGACGGTGTCTTTGATACCGGCCGACCTCCAGCTGAGCGTCGCGTTGAGCGATCCGATCGTTCCCTTGGAATCTCCCGAGTCATGCAACCGCACGTCAGCGAGGGTGACTTCGGCCGTCATCCCCTTGGCGCTCTGCACGCGGTTGCCGTCGGTGGTGACCGAGATGTTGGTGTAGTCGCCGGTGATGTGCTGCCACAGGAAAGGCGGGTTCACGCCGAACGAAACGCTGGCGCCGTCCTCGACGACGCATTCGGCGACCTCGACCAGGATCGTGTCCGCGCGGTGCCGGGCGTAGAGCTCCGCACCCGCGAGTCCGCCGGCAATCAGAGCAAGCACGATGACGGAGGTCAGGATCACCGTCTGAGGGTTGCGGCGGCGCGGACCCCGGGGGCGGTCGGTGGAAGACGGTGCCGGTGACGCCGCCACCGGTGGAATCACCTGCGTCGGCCTCGCGTCGGCAGGCGACGGTGCCCGCCGGATTCGAGCGGTGCGCGGGGATCGGCGTGCTTTCGGGAGCTTTTCGGTCGGCGGCTCCACACGCGGCAGCTTTTCGGTCGGCGGCTCCGCACGCGGGAGCCGCCGCGTCGCCGGATCAGGCGGCGGCGTACGCCTGTCACGCCAATCGGGCTGACCGGGACGTTGCGGCGGTGTCACTTGCGCGATTGTGCCTTAACCGGGCCGGCTCGGAGGAAGTGTCCGCGCGACCTACGCCTGACCGAGTGTGACCTCGGCGGTCCCGTCCGCGCCGGACCTGTCGACGTAGCTGAGGGTGACAGTGTCTCCGGGTGCCTTCGCCCGCACCGCCGCGATCAGGGCCTCTGGGCCGTCGATCACCCGATCGTCGAGCTTGGTCACCACCACGCCGTCGGGCAATCCAGCCTCTGCGGCGGGTCCCCCGTCGACGACCCGTGCGATGGCCGCGCCGGGACCGTCGGCGTCGCTGCTGAGCTGCACCCCCAGCGAGCCATGGCTGGCCGTACCGTTCGATATCAGTTCTTCGGCGATGCGCTTGGCCTGATCCGAGGGGATCGCGAAGCCGAGGCCGATCGACCCGTTCGGCGGGCCGGACCCCTCCAGGCCGCCGCCGAGCGTCGCGATCGCGGAGTTGACCCCGATCAGTTCACCCTGCATGTTGACCAGTGCGCCACCTGAGTTGCCCGGGTTGATGGCCGCGTCGGTCTGGATCGCGTCGAGCACCGTCGGCTGTTCGCCTCCACCGCCGCCCGCGGAGACCGGCCGGTGCAGCGCGCTCACGATGCCCGTCGTCACTGTTCCCTGCAGACCCAGCGGCGAGCCGATGGCGACGACATTCTGGCCGACCTGGACATCGGCGGACGATCCGATCGTGATCGGCGTGAGTCCTGAAACCCCTTGGGCGCGAACCACGGCGATGTCGCCTGCCGGATCTGTCCCGACGACCTCAAAGGGCACCGTCTGACCGTTGGAGAAGGAGACGGTGGCACGGGTGCCGCGGCCGTTCCGCGACGCAGCCTCGGAGACCACGTGATTGTTGGTCAGAATCAGCCCGTCCGAGGTGAGGACGATGCCCGAACCTTCACCACTCGAGTTACCCGTGTCGATCTGCAACTTGACGACACTCGGCATCACCTTGGCGGCGACCTCTTCGACCGAGCCTGCGGGCGCGCTCGCCGCGGGCCTGGTGGACGGCTCTTGAGTCACCGCGGACTGTGCGACGGGCGCGGGGTCCGACTGACCCGCCACTACCGCCGCACCGATCCCGCCGCTCACCACGGCCACAGCGACGGCCCCACCGATCATCTTGACCCGACCATGCGAGCGGCTCTTGCGCTGGACAGCGATGGGGCCCGTAATCTCCTCACGCGCACTGTGATACGAATCATAGGGCTGCGTGATAACCGCTTGACCAGCGTAGCGCCAGTCATAGGGAGAGCGATTCGATCCTGTCGTGACGTCAGTCGGGTGCCCTTGTCCCCTAGCATGATCCGCATACGGCGGACGGGAGGGACGTCGCGGGGCGCGCGGCGGGGTGTTGGTCATGACGTCTTGGTCGCTCCTGAATCTTGGTATTGCACAGTTGATTAGACCAGCATGCCGCCGCCATCTGAGAGTGAACTGAGAGTTACCTATGGAGAGTCGACGACTTTTCCTGTCCCGCAGCGAGGATCGAGTGGCGTCGCTCACCGGTCTGCGCGCGGTCGCGGCGCTGCTCATCGTGGGCACCCACGCGGCGTATGGCACCGGGCAGTTATCGAATAGTTATCTCGGGACACTTTATGCGCGTTTGGAAGTCGGCGTCCCCATCTTCTTCGTGCTTTCGGGCTTCCTGCTGTTCCGACCGTGGGTGCGGGCGACTGCCGACGGAGCACCGACACCGTCGTTGCGCCGCTACGTATCTCGGCGCATTCGTCGCATTGTGCCGCCCTATTTCGTCGTGGTCCTCATCGCGTATGCGCTGTACCACTTCCGGGACGCCGGGCCCAATCCCGGGCACAACTGGAAGGGTCTACTGGAGCACCTCACCCTGACCCAGATCTATGAACCGGTCTACTTCTACGTCATGCATCAGGGTTTGACTCAGACCTGGAGTCTGGCAGTCGAATTCGCCTTCTATGCGGTGCTGCCGCTGCTGGCGGGGCTGCTGCTGAGGGTGCTCTGCAAGGGGGCTTGGCGGCCGCGGCCAATACTCGCAGGACTGGGTTGTCTGGCCGCGATCACACCGGCGTGGCTGTCGCTCCAATACGGGACCGACTGGCTGCCCACCTCGGCAGGCATGTGGCTGCCCGCGCATCTGCTCTACTTCGTGGGCGGAATGACACTGGCGGTGCTGCAGGTCATCGGAGCGCGCGTATCGCTGCTCATTGCGGGTGCGGTCGCGGTACTCAGTTATCTGATCGTGTCCACGCCGATCGCCGGGGACGTCATCGCCGGGGAGACCTCGCTGTGGCAGACCCTGGTGAAAGTCGCGCTGTACGCGGCCATCGCGTGCGCCGCGGTTTCGGCGTTGGTGCTCAGGGAGAGCCACGGGTTCGAACGACTTCTGAATGCATCTCCCGTGGTCTGGCTCGGCGAGATCTCCTACGAGGTCTTCCTGCTGCACGTGATCACGATGGAGATCGTGATGGCGTCGGTACTGAACTGGCCGGTCTTCACAGGATCGTGGGCCGTCGTCGTGGTGCTCACCGTGGCGATGACGGTTCCGTCGGCCTGGCTACTCCATCGCTGGACGCGGGCCGCCTGGGCTACCTCTGGCCCTCCCGCGAACACACCGCAGTCGATCGCACGTGTAGCTGCCGTCCCTTGATAGCGTCCGAAGCGATGGGCAGGGCGAACGCGTGACGATCGTGGTGATGGATGGCCCGACGGCATCCGCGCTGGCGCAGATCCTGCCGTTGCTGCTGCTGACGTTGATCATCGAATTGCGGCGTACGGCGTTGCATCGCAAGGTTTCCCGTACCACCCTGGTGGCATTCTTCGTGTTGTTCGGCGTCATCGAGACGGTCTTGGTGCTGTCGATCGACGGTGAGCTCTATCCGTTCCAGTGGGGCGATCTACTGTCCGCGATCACCATTTTCGGGTTGCTCGCCGCGATCCTCGGGATCTCCCTCATGGAACCGCGCGAGTTCTGACTAGTCGAGGCCACCCCAGAACTCGTTGAGTACCGCCGCGCTGTGGGCGGGATCCTCCACCATCCACCAGTGCCCCAATCCGTCGAGGACCTCGGTGCGCGCGCCGGCTCGGTCGGCTGCGCGACGGCGGATTTCGGCGGAGCCGACGTAGGTGTCCTCGGTGGCCAGAATGGATAGGCCCGGTCGGGCCGCCGCGTTCTCCAGCTCGCGACCGGCTTGCGCCAATGCCGGCTGCGCCGCCGAGCGGTATACCAGCAGGATGGCCCGGCCCAGGTCCGGATCCTGGCCCGCAGCGATCTCAGTCCCCACCTCGATCGGCATACCGCCCAGGGCGTAGGCGGCTGCCCGATCCTCAGCAGTGCCGCCGAGGAAGGCCTCGACCATCTCCTCGCCCTCGCCGGGCGTCTGCCACACCTGTGCCAGGTCGTGCCACACGTAGTCGGGGTCGAACATCCCGACGACGTCGCTGACCCAGCTGCGGACGAGCTCGGGCCGATGGATCATCGCGTTGACCACGTGGATACCGCCGAAGTCGTGGCCGACGAGGTCGATCGGCCCGTTGATGCCTTCGAGCTGCTCCTCGAGCCAGTCGCGGTACGCGAGGTAGGTCGCCGAGAATCCCTCGGGCAGCGGGACGCCGAACCCCGGCGGTGACAACCGCACCACGTCTTCGCGACCCAGGGCTGAGACGAGCGGGCCCCAAAGCGCTTCGGTCTCAGGATTGCCGTGCACCAGAACGATCGTCATGGGCGGCATCCTCGCACGCGCAGCGAGGCGTCCAACGCCGACATGAGCTGTGCCGAGCGACTCTTGCCGGTACGCGCCACGGGATACCTGCGCAGAACGGCGATCAGCGTCGGCGTCGCCCCGTCGCCGGCCTGGTCGATGAATCTGGCGCCAACATCAGGATCGTCGCCGGCCTCGATCTCGGCAATGCGGGCAGCGTTCGCCGCGGCGCGAAGGATGTGTCCGACCTGGTGGTCCTGCGCAATCGGATGCAGATAGGCGGCGGCGGCCGCGTCACCGGCGGCCTGCGCCGCCAAGCGCGCACTCTCTGTGGGAGCGGCACGTGCGGCGCGGTGGGCATTCATGGCGGTCACGCGCTGCAGCCGACTTCTCGGCGCCCCGTTGATGAACTCCCAAGCCGCCTCGATGGCCGCACGCGCACGATCATCGTCGGGCATCACACGCTCGAAATGGCACAGCACGTCTTCTGCCGACTCTGCGACGTAGCGGGCAACCTCACGCAACTCGTCGGCGGTCAGCTCGAAATCGCCTGCCACACAACGACGGTAGCACCGCGGTCTGATTGCGCTCGGCGCCTCGGTGTACCAGGTGGCCACGTTCGGCCCCCGCGGGAGAAGGGCACCCGGTGGCTCCCACTTCAAAATATGACAGACCCCGGGGCTTGCGGCAAGACCCCCTCGGTGGTTCACACTCGTCCGACCAGACCATCCGACGGACGGAGAACTTCGTGACAAACAGCCCGAAACCTTTTGAGCCACATGAGTCGGGCGCGTTCCTGCACGGCACCAAGGCCGACCTTGCGGTCGGCGATCTGCTGGTGCCCGGGTATCGGATGAACTACGACGCGGGACGCAGCGCCAACCACGTCTATGTGACCCGGACACTCGACGCCGCTACCTGGGGAGCCGAGCTGGCGGTCGGCGAGGGCCGGGGCCGCATATACCTCGTGGAACCGACGGGTCCCGTGGAGGACGATCCGAATGTGACGGACAAACGACTACCGGGAAACCCGACTCACTCGTATCGCACCAGGGAGCCCGTCAGAATCGTCGGCGAGATCGCGGACTGGGTTGGTCACTCCCCGGAACAGATTCAAGCCATGCGTGACGCATTGGCCGACCTCGCGCGGCGCGGACTGGACGTGATCTACGACTGATCCTCCAGATAGACCGGCACTCGACGACGTCACCATCGGCCACTCGCGGGCACTAGTCGGTTCCTCCGCCCTCGTGGATGCGCAACGTTCACGCGTTTACGATCGACCCATTTCGTCCAAGGCGACGCGCAGGGAAGTACTGGGGATCTTGACCACCCCGCCGTAAGGCTGATCCATTTCGAGCATCATGAAGATCGGCCCGGCGAGTGCAATTGCGGCGACCAGCAATGCCGCGATTACGCTTGCATTCCGCGGTGCGAACAGCCCGAAACTGGCAAAGATCACCGTGAGCCAACCTACGACAACAACGAAGAACGCCCATGGGAATCGGCTTCCGATTTGTTCGAAGGTCGTCCACCGCGACTGCGCAATCGTGTTGGTGCTCTCGAGCGCGTTGGAGCGCAGCCACTTCTGTCGTTCCGTCTGCGGTGAGAGTTCAAAGAGGTCCCGCTGAACCACAATGATGCCGGGCCCACTGCCGAGCGGCGTGAGCGACACCGCACCGCCTTCCTCCGGCCAAATCTGACTTATGCGTTGTGCAAGCAGATCCTTGGCCAACGCTCGGATTGGGGCGGTCTCTGGCCCGTACTCGGCCAGGGTCCGATCAAGCATGATGAATTGCACTCCGGCACTTCGTAATTCACTCTCTTTCTCGGCGAGCGAGCTGATGGATGAGCCGGTGAGGAGCCCGAGCACCACCGCCGATAGCGTCCCGAGCGTGGCCATTATGGTCCTGATGGTGTCTCGTGACTCGCTGCTCATATGCGGGTCGGGAAGGATCTTTCCGAGGAACATCCCCAACAATGAGCCGCCGAAGATGATCGCGAAGACAACGATGCCGATCAAGATGTCCTTCACTTAGCCCCCCGCTCCCCACCGCGAGAACTCGAAGATCGTTTGCGGCCGCATTCAACGTACTGCGTGGCGTCCGGAGCATATGGATGATCGAAAAGGTTGCCTTCCATCGTCTGGACGGTCAGCCCTCACCGGGAACCGGCGGGATTGGCGACGGCCTGCACGTCTGCCATGTATTGCCATACGCAGTGTGCATCTGACAGCCCAGCGAAAGATATATATGCGTCGTGAACCTTTCAGCCTGACATTGCGATCGGCAACACGCTCAGTCGGCTGAGGCTGATCGTTTAATCGGAATACAGTCACACGTTGAAACGGAACTCGACCACGTCGCCGTCGGCCATCACGTAGTCCTTGCCCTCCATCCGGACCTTGCCGGCAGCCTTCGCGGCGGCCATCGATCCGGCTTCGATCAGGTCGTCATACGAGACGATCTCGGCCTTGATGAAGCCCTTCTCGAAATCGGTGTGAATGACCCCGGCCGCCTTCGGCGCCGTGTCACCCTGGTGAATCGTCCACGCGCGCGCCTCTTTCGGGCCTGCCGTCAGATACGTCTGCAGCTTCAGTGTGTGAAAGCCCGCCCGCGCCAACGCATCCAGACCGCGTTCGGTCTGGCCGATCGACTCCAACAGCTCGGCGGCCGACTCCTCGTCGAGCTCCTGCAGTTCCGCTTCGATCTTGGCGTCGAGGAACACCGCATCCGCGGGCGCCACCATCTCCCGCAACTCCGCAACCCGCGCTTCGTCGGTGAGCACACCCTCGTCGGCGTTGAACACGTAGAGAAACGGCTTCGTCGTCAAGAGGTTGAGTTCGCGCAACAGCGCTGAATCAAAACTTGCGCCGAACAACGTTGTGCCGCCGTTGAGAATCTCCTGGGCCGCCACCGCGGCGTCGTACACCGGGCGGCGGTCCTTGTGGGTCCGCGCTTCCTTCTCCAGGCGCGGCAGCGCGCGCTCCAGCGTCTGCATATCGGCGAGGATCAGCTCGGTCTCGATCACCTCGATGTCGGACTTCGGGTCGATGCGGCCGTCGACGTGCGCCACATCGTCGTCGGTGAAGACTCGGACGACCTGGCAGATCGCGTCGCTCTCGCGAATGTTGGCCAGGAACTTGTTTCCCAGACCCGCGCCCTCGGACGCGCCTTTGACTATTCCGGCGATGTCGACGAACGTGACCGGCGCATGGACGATCTTTTCCGAGCCGAACATCTTCGCGAGCTCCGTGAGCCTCGGATCGGGCAACGGGACGACACCCTCGTTCGGCTCGATCGTCGCGAACGGGTAGTTCGCGGCCAGCACGTCGTTTCGCGTCAACGCGTTGAACAGCGTCGACTTACCGACGTTCGGCAGTCCTACGATTCCGAGATTCAGGCTCACAGGAACGACAGTCTAGGAGACTGTGACGCGCTCGCCAGCAGCGCGCTCACAGCCTCGCTGAGCAATAGCCGGTACGGTCTACGTGTGTCAGCACAGCGCGCGAGGTCGGCCGTCGCGGCCGACCATCGTTCCGTGCACCCCAACATCCCGGGTGTCCCCTGGTGGGGTGCGGTGCTCATCGCCGCGACATTGATGGCGGTCGGGTTCGCCTACGACGCCGGTTCGGGGGCCAAAGAACTGACGTCCGTGTTTGCCGGCACCTATGTGGTCGGCTGTATCTTCGCGGTGCTCGCGGTGCGACAGTCCGGCGTCTTCACCGCCGTCATACAGCCGCCGCTGCTGCTGTTCGGCGCCGTCCCCAGCGCGTACTTCGTATTCACCGACAGCACGCTCTCGAATTTCAAAGACACACTGATCAACTGCGCCTACCCGCTGATCGAACGCTTCCCGCTGATGTTCTTCACATCTGCTGTGGTGTTGCTCATAGGCATGGCGCGTTGGTATTCCGGAATGTCCGCACGCCGCGTCACGCCCGCCGCGACGGACAAGGACGAGACCAGCGAGGGTTCTCTGGTAGCCGCGGTGACCGCCAAGGTGTCCGCGCTGCTGGCCGGCCTTGGTTCCAAGACCAAAGTCGAGGATGCCGACGAAAAGCCGCGCCGCCGCACCAGCGCGGAGCGCCCCAGCCGAGCGTCGGGTCGCTCCGGCAGACCCGCAAGCCGCACCGCCCCACCGCGTTCCCGGCACGCCCGCCCCCCCGAATCGGAGTACGAACCCGGCGACCGGCCACGGCGGCCGCGCCCCAGCCGACAGGCCGAGCCGCCCATGGAGCCGCCGCGCCGCAAGCCCCGGCCGGGGTCGAGCCAGCGCAGGGCCACGCCGCCGCCGGAACGACGCAGCGGATACGAGCGTCCCGAGCGTCGACGCCGCTACGACGACGACCCGCCCCTGCACGGCAGCAACGTCAGCGGCACGCATCACCCGGTCTCGCGGGTGCGCTACCGAGGATCGGAAGACGGCGGAGATGCCGGAGACTACGCGCAGTATCGGCGGCCGCCGCGGTCAGCGCGCGACCGCGCCGTCGAAAGCTGGGAGTACGACATCTGACCGCTAGACGCGGGCCGGCCGGATCTCTCTGGGCAGGGCGAAGACCAGCGTCTCGTTGGCTGTGGTGACCGGCTGCACCGTGTCGTAGCCGTACTCGGCGAGACGCTCGAGCACACCGCGCACCAGCAATTCCGGCACCGACGCACCCGATGTGACGCCGACGGTCGTCACCCCTTCGAGCCACGCCGGGTCGATGTCCTCGGCGTAGTCGACCAGATAGGCGGCATCGGAACCCGCGTTGAGCGCGACCTCCACCAACCGCACGGAGTTCGACGAGTTGCGTGACCCCACAACGATCACCAGCTGGCATTCCGGCGCCATGGCCTTGACCGCGACCTGGCGGTTCTGGGTGGCGTAGCAGATGTCGTCGCTGGGCGGATCCTGCAGCGTCGGGAAGCGTTCGCGCAGCCGGCGCACGGTCTCCATCGTCTCGTCCACGCTCAGCGTGGTCTGCGACAGCCAGATGATCTTGTTCTCGTCGCGGATCGTGACGTTGTCCACGGAATCGGGACCGTCGACCAGCTGCACGTGGTCGGGCGCCTCACCGGCGGTGCCGACCACCTCCTCGTGGCCCTCGTGGCCGATCAGCAGAATGTCGTAATTGTCCCGGGCGAAACGCTTGGCCTCGTTGTGCACCTTGGTCACCAGCGGGCAGGTGGCGTCGATAACCTTCAGATTGCGCTCGGCGGCGTTCTGATGCACCGTCGGGGCCACGCCGTGGGCAGAGAACACCACGATGGCCCCCTCGGGCACCTCGTCGGTCTCGTCGACGAAGATCGCGCCCGCCTTGGCCAGCGTCTCCACGACGTGCACGTTGTGGACGATCTCGTGGCGCACGTACACCGGCGCGCCGTGCTTCTCCAGTGCGCGCTCCACGGTCTCGACGGCGCGGTCGACCCCAGCGCAGTAGCCGCGCGGCTCGGCCAGCAGCACCCGTTTGCCCGCGACGCCACCGGTGACCGAGCTCGAAGCGCCCGGGATCCCCATATTGATAGTCGGTGGCATGTTTCCAAGGGTACTGACCCGCGGGCTCAACTGGCCAACCGTAGGGTGGAGCACATGGCAACCGCACCGTATGGGGTCCGTCTGCTGGTCGGGGCGGCAGTGACCGCCATCGAGGAAACCCGCAAGATTCCGCAGACCATCCTCACCTACCCGATGACCGTGGCCAGCCAGCTCGCCCATCTCGTCATGAAGATGCAACAAGATGTCGCTGACCTGGTCATCAAGGGCGACGAGGCCCTCGAGTCGCTCTTCCCCCCGAAGGACGAGCAGCCCGAATGGGCCACCTTCGACGAGGACCTCGACGACGCCCCTGCGACGCCGGTGGCCGACGGGGAACGCCTCACCGAGGGGCGATTCGCGCTCTTCACCGGCGGCGAACCCGCGACCGACAAGAAGTCCGAGCCTGAGCCGATCGTGCGGACGACGTCGGAGAGCGTGCCCGAGATCGTCGAGGAGCTCGAATACGAGACGCTCACCCTGGCACAGCTGCGGGCACGCCTGACAACGCTGCGGGTCGCCGACCTCGAGGCCCTCCTCGCGTACGAGGAAGCCTCCAAGGCGCGCGCACCCTTCCAGACGCTGCTTTCCAACAGGATCACTCGCGCGACCGCGAAGTGACGACCCCAGCCGCGCGGGAACATGACGGACGCCGAGCCGGGTAAGTCCCCCGACAACCCCTGGCCCGTTCGCGCGGTTTCCACCCGCGTCGCCAAGTACATCGACAAACTCGGCACCATTTGGGTCGAGGGTCAGATCGCCCAGTTGAACCTGCGGCCCACCGTCGCGTTCATCATGCTTCGCGACCCGGCCGCCGACATGTCGCTGTCCGTGGTGTGCCCACGCGACCTGGTCGAGAACGCGCCGGTCGAACTGGCCGAGGGCGTGCAGGTCATCATGTTCGGCAAGCTGGCGTTTCACACCGCACGGGGCTCAGTCTCTTTGCGCGTCAGCGAGATTCGCGCTGTCGGCCTCGGCGAGCTGCTCGAGCGTATCGAGCGATTGCGCAAACTGCTGGAGGCCGAGGGTCTGTTCGATCCGCGTCTCAAACGGCCGCTGCCCTTTTTGCCGCACACCATCGGATTGATCACCGGGCGCGCCTCGGCTGCCGAACGCGACGTCGTTTCCGTCGCGCAAAATCGTTGGCCCGCAGTGCGGTTTGCGATCCGCAACACGGCGGTCCAGGGCCCCAACACGGTGTCGCAGGTCGTCGACGCGCTGCGTGAGCTGGACGCCGACCCCGACGTCGACGTCATCGTGATCGCCCGCGGCGGTGGTGACATCGACGCGCTGCTGCCCTTCTACGACGAAACGCTGTGCCGCGAGATCGTCAGGTGCACAACGCCGGTCGTGAGCGCCATCGGTCACGAGCCCGACAATCCGCTGTGCGATCTGGTCGCGGACGTACGCGCCGCCACACCGACCGACGCGGCCAAACGCATCGTTCCCGACGCCGCCGCCGAGCAGGCCGGCATCCGGGATCTGTGCCGGCGCGGCGGTCGTGCACTGCGGAACTGGGTGCACCGTGAACAACACCACTTGGACCAGTTGCGCAGCAGGCCGGTGCTCGCCGCACCGCTCGCCGCAATCACCGCCCGTTCCGACGAGGTGCATCGCGCCCGTGCGGCCGCCCGTCGCGACATCGCCCGCCTGGTGGCCGCCGAAGCCGACCGGGTCGAGCACCTGTCGGCGCGGCTGGCCACACTGGGACCCGCGGCGACGCTCGCCCGCGGCTACGCGGTGGTGCAGACACTGACGGATGCCTCGAGCACTGGGAGGGTGCTGCGGACCGCCGCCGACGCGCCGTCAGGCGTCCGGCTTCGGATCCGGGTGGCCGACGGCGCGATCACGGCTGTCAGCGACGGCCCAGAAGGGGAGTGTGAATGAAGCCCATTAGTCAGCTGGGATACGAAGAAGCTCGCGATGAGCTGATTGCCGTGGTGCAGCAGTTAGAGCAGGGCGGACTCGACCTGGACACCTCGCTGAAGTTGTGGGAACGGGGCGAAGAGCTGGCCAAACGATGCGAGGAGCACCTCGCCGGGGCACGTAAGCGGGTGGAGGATGCGCTGGCCGCCAAGGACCCGGGAGAAAGTTGAGATCGGAACGATTTCCGACATTGAGGGTCGAAACTGTAACACGTTTCAGTTATTCTGCTCGGCATGGGTGATTCAACGTTGACCACCGAACTCGGCCGCGTCCTCGTCACCGGCGGCTCCGGATTCGTCGGCGCCAACCTGGTGACCGAGCTACTGGAGCGCGGACACGACGTTCGCTCGTTCGATCGCGCCCCCTCGCCGCTGGCCGCACATCCGCGCCTCGAGGTCCTCGAGGGCGACATCTGCGACGAAGAGACCGTCGCCGCCGCCGTCGCCGGCGTCGACACCGTCTTCCACACCGCCGCGATCATCGACCTGATGGGCGGCGCGTCGGTCACCGAGGAATACCGCAGGCGCAGCTTCTCGGTCAACGTCACAGGCACCGAGAACCTGGTGCATGCCGCGCAGGCGGCCGGGGTGAAGCGCTTCGTCTACACCGCATCCAACAGCGTCGTGATGGGCGGCAAGAAGATCTCCGGCGGAGACGAAACCCTGCCCTACACCGAACGGTTCAACGACCTCTACACCGAGACGAAGGTGGCCGCGGAGAAGTTCGTGCTAGCCGCCAACGGTGGCGAAGATGGAGCTGGACTACTCACCTGCTCGGTCCGGCCGAGTGGCATCTGGGGCCGAGGCGATCAGACGATGTTCCGCAAGGTGTTCGAGAGCGTGCTCGCCGGACACGTCAAGGTGTTGGTCGGCGGCAAGAACGTCAAGCTCGACAACTCGTACGTGCACAACCTGATTCACGGTTTCATCCTCGCCGCGCAGCATCTGGTGCCCGGCGGGAGCGCACCGGGCCAGGCGTACTTCATCAACGACGGCGACCCGATCAACATGTTCGAGTTCTCCCGGCCCGTCGTGGAGGCGTGCGGCCAGCGTTACCCCAAGATCCGCGTGCCCGGCCGGCTGGTGTGGTTCGCGATGACGGTGTGGCAGTGGTTCCATTTCAAGTTCGGCCTCCCCAAGCCGATGATCGAACCCCTCGGCGTCGAACGGCTGTACCTCGACAACTATTTCTCTATCGCGAAAGCGAAGCGCGACCTCGGGTACGAACCGCTGTTCACGACCGAGCAGGCAATGAAAGAGTGCTTGCCCTACTACGTCGACCTTTTCCACCAGATGAAGAACGAAGGCGATGCGCCGGCGGTCAGCGTCGCCGGCACAGCACCGCCCGAAGGCTGATCCCTTTCGCCGTACCGCGCCTCAGCTGACGAGGTGGACGGGGTGTCGGGTGACCGCCTCGATCCGCGACCCGGCCCGGTGTAAGAGTTCGGTCCCGAGGGCGATCAGCCCACGCGCCGCGGCGATCTCCTCACCGATCATGGGCTGACTGGGGTCCCTGGGGTTGCGGCGGGCGTCCCCGACGGCGGTCATGCTGTCGCCGTCGTCGAAGTCGACGCGGACGGTCGCATGCGTATGCGTCTCGTCCTCATCGAACCGGATCTCGATGCGCCACGTGTTGGTCAGATCTCTGTCGTACATGTTTGGGTCTCCGCCCTCTGCCTGGTACGTACAGCCTGCGCCTCTCCGGGCGTTTGCGGGCGAAAACTGCCAGGTAAGTATCCGCTGAGAGCCGCGGCGAAGTGCCGCGCAAACGGCCTGGAGCGGAATAATGTCGAAGACTTCCTGGCAAGCGACTGATAGGCCAGACCTTCCGCGTACGGCCGCGACAATTCAAGAAGGAGATCGTGCATGCCTGACAAAAAACCGAACATTCTCGTCATCTGGGGTGACGACATCGGGATCTCTAATCTGAGCTGCTACAGCCGGGGATTGATGGGGTACTTCACTCCCAACATCGACCGGATCGCAGACGAGGGAATGCTTTTCACCGATTCCTACGGTGAACAGAGCTGTACCGCCGGGCGGTCGTCGTTCATCACCGGGCAGAGCGTCTACCGCACCGGCATGAGCAAGGTCGGCATGCCCGGCGTCGACATCGGCCTGCAAAAGGAAGACCCGACGATCGCCGAACTCCTCAAGCCGATGGGTTATGCAACCGGACAGTTCGGCAAGAACCACCTAGGCGACCTCAACAAGTTTCTGCCGACCGCGCACGGATTCGACGAGTTCTTCGGCAACCTGTACCACCTCAACGCCGAGGAAGAACCCGAGCATGAGGACTATCCGACGGCCGACGAGGCGCCATTACTCCGCAAGGCACTGCTGCCGCGTGGCGTCATCCACTCCTGGGCAACCGAGGAGGACTCCGGAGAAGTCGATGACCGGTACGGCCCCGTCGGCAAGCAACGGATCGAGGACACGGGGCCGCTGACGAAGGAGCGAATGGAGACCATCGACGACGAGACGACGTCAGCGTGTGTGGATTTCATCCGGCATCAGCACGAGGCGGACACTCCGTTCTTCGTGTGGATGAACATGACGCATATGCACTTCCGGACCCACACGAAGCCCGAGAGCCGCGGGCAGGCGGGACGCTGGCAGTCGCCGTACCACGACACGATGATCGACCATGACCGCAATGTCGGCACGCTGCTGGATCTCGTCGACGAACTCGGGATCGCTGAAGACACCATCGTCATCTACAGCACCGACAACGGCCCGCACGCGAACAGTTGGCCAGATGGTGCCACCACCCCGTTCCGCAGCGAGAAGGCCACCAACTGGGAGGGAGCCTTCCGAATCCCGGAGATGATCCGCTGGACAGGAAAAATCAAGCCACGCACCGTTTCGAATGAGATTGTCCAGCATCATGATTGGCTGCCGACATTCCTCGCCGCCGCGGGCGATGCCGACATCGTCGAGAAGCTCAAGAAGGGTCACAAAGCCGGCGACATGACCTACAAGGTACACATCGACGGCTACAACCTGCTGCCGTACCTCACCGGCCAAGTCGACCAGAGCCCTCGGCGGGGAATGATCTACTTCTCCGACGACGGAGACGTACTGGGAATCCGCGCCGAGAATTGGAAGATCGTGTTCATGGAGCAGCGCTGCCCAGGCACTCTGCAGGTGTGGTTCGAACCGTTCACCCCGCTACGCGCACCGAAGCTGTTCAATCTACGCACTGATCCGTACGAGCACGCTGATGTTACGTCAAACACCTACTGGGACTGGCTTATTGATCGTCTCTACCTGATGTTCTACGGGTCGGCGATCGTCAACCAGTTCCTGGAGACCTTCAAGGAGTTCCCGCCACGGCAGGAACCGGCGTCGTTCACCATCAACAACGCGGTCGAGGAACTGGAGAAGTTCCTGGCCACCCGGGGCGGCTGATGCTCGAGTCGTGGACCGACGGACCTACGAAGTCGGCCATCGTCGACTTCGTAGCGCGGGTCACCTCCGAGGGTCCGGATTACGTTGCCCCCGACGCGCGAGTCGCCGTGTTCGACAACGACGGCACGCTGTGGTGCGAGAAGCCGATGTACATCCAGCTGGATTTCCTCCTTCGGCGGTTCAAGGAGCAGGCCGAAGCGACTCCGTCGCTGCGCGATCAACAGCCCTACAAGGCTGCTTATTCCGGCGACCTCCAATGGCTGGGCAACGCGGTCACGAAGCACTACCAGGGCGACGACACCGACCTGAAACCCTTGATGGGCGCGATACTGCGAGCCCATCACGAGATCACGGTCGAGGAGCATGCTGGCCGGGTCAACACGTTCTTCGCCGACGCGAAGCACCCGACACTTGGCAGGGCCTACACGTCATGTGGGTATCAGCCGATGGTGGACCTGCTCCGCCATCTCGAGGCCAATGGCTTCACCAACTACATCGTCTCCGGTGGCGGCCGCGACTTCATGCGCCCGGTTACCAGTGCGCTGTATGGCATTCCGCCCGAACGGGTGGTGGGCAGTTCGGTAGGCCTGGTCTATCGGGGCGGACATCTTTACACGACAGACCAACCGGAGTTCCTCGATGACGGCCCCATCAAACCCGTCCGGCTGTGGAGCCGAATCGGACGCCGCCCGATCTTCGCTGCAGGCAACTCCAACGGCGACATCGAGATGCTCGAGTTCACCGACGGCTTCCGCCTCTTGATCTTGCATGACGACGCAGACCGCGAATTCGATTACACCGCAGGCGCGGAGAAGTCATTGAAACAGGCGGCGACCGATGACTGGACAGTCGTCAGCATGAAGAATGACTGGACGACGGTGTTCGCCTAGTGTGCACACAGATCGGCGAATCAACTCGATACGCCCTGATTCTCGATCTCAATGCACACTTGAAGAAGCCATGACGCCTGACGACCTCGTCTGGATCCCCTCGCAGACCGCGACGCTGGGATCGGATCGCCATTACCCCGAGGAGGCGCCGGCGCGGGTGGCTGACGTCGAGGGGTTCTGGATGATGGCCAGAGCCGTGACCAACAGTCAGTTCGCCGAGTTCGTCTATGCCACAGCGTATCTCACGGTCGCCGAGCGGCCGTTGAATCCCAGGGACTACCCGGACGCGCCGCCGGAGAATCTGCTGCCGGGGTCGATGGTGTTCACTCGCACAAAGGGCCCGGTGGACCTTCGGCACCTCAACCTGTGGTGGACGTGGACGCCCGGGGCGTCGTGGCGCCACCCTGTCGGTCCGCTCTCGTCGATCGACAAGCGCGTCGATCACCCCGTGGTACATATCGCATACGAAGACGCCGAAGCCTATGCGGCGTGGGCCGGTATGTCCCTGCCGACGGAGGCCGAATGGGAAACCGCCGCCCGCGGCGGACTCGACCACACCGAATACACGTGGGGTGACGAGCCGGAATCACCTGATCAAAGGCTGGCCAACTACTGGCACGGCGACTTCCCGTGGCGGCCGGAGAAGGGGTACGGGCGCACCGTCCCGGTCGGCAGCTACCCGCCCAACGGCTACGGGCTGTTCGACATGGCCGGCAACGTGTGGGAATGGACCACCGACTGGTACGGCGAAACCCGCGACGACCAACCCTGTTGCGCTTCGGACAGTTACGATCCGCGACAACCCCAGTTCCAGGTGCCGCGCAAGGTGGTCAAGGGGGGCTCGTTCCTGTGCGCCGACGTCTACTGTCTGCGATACCGCCCCGCCGCCAGACGTCCGCAGGCGGTTGACACCGGCATGAGCCACATCGGCTTTCGCTGCGTCAAACGCTGATGATCTAGCCCTTTTCAGCGGCCTTCTTGATTGCGGCGAGCGTGGCAGGTATCCCGCTCTCCGCCGCCGCGCGCCGCTTCTCGATCTCGGCGTCGGCCTGCTCGCCAAACCGCTCGCGGAAACCCGCTATACCTGCGGGCAGGAAGATCCATTCCTCAGTGAGCAGCGAGCCCGCTCCGTGGGGCGCGAAGGTGAAGCACCAGTACACCCAGCCGTTATTGACCTCCCACGCGAACCTGCGGCCGGGCTCGGCGGCCACGACCTGACTGCGGGTCTCCCACGTACGCCCGGGGATTTCGTTGCGGCCCGTGAACCATGCGCCTTCGCGCGGGCCTGCGCCCTCGTCCCACCAGCATTCCCGGCAGACGGGACTCCACTCGCCCATCCGCGTCACATCGGACACCATCTCGTAGAGGTCCTCGGGTGAGGCCGCCACGTGGACCGTCTGCGACATATTCAGATCGCTCATTAGTCGAGTGTGTCAAAGCGCTAAGTTAGAACACGTTCCACTGCGTCGAAAGGGCAACCGTATGAGCAACGGGCGAGTGGCAGTCGTGATCGGAGGTGCGTCCGGCATCGGCTGGGCGACGGCGCAGGCCCTGGCGGTCGACGGCTGCCGCGTCACGATCGCCGACCTCAATGCGGACGGGGCGCGCGAGCGGGCCGGGGAACTGGGCGAGCACCACACCGCTGCACAGGTGAACGTGACTGACGAGGCCTCGGTGGAACGCCTGTTCGACGAGACCGGGCCGGTCGACGTCGTCGTGAACTGTGCGGGGTTCGGCAGCCTCGGCCTGATCACCGATCTTTCCGTCGACGAGTTTCGCGGCGTTGTCGACGTCTGCCTCAACGGGTCGTTCATCGTCGCCAAGTACGCGGGACTGAAGCTGCGCGAAGGCGGATCGCTGGTCTCGATCAGCTCCTTGAACGGACGCCAACCGGCCGTCGGGATGAGCGCCTACTGCTCGGCCAAGGCCGGGCTGTCGATGCTGACCCAGGTCGCGGCGCTGGAGTGGGGGCCGCGCGGCATCAGGGTCAACGCGGTGGCGCCCGGTTTCGTCGACACGCCGCTGACGGCGGGCTCGTCGCTCATCCCCGGCCTGGTCGAGGACTACACCGAGAACACCGCGCTCGGGCGTGCGGGTAGGCCGGAGGACATCGCGAACGCGGTGGTGTTCCTGTGCTCGCCGCAGAACTCGTGGCTCACCGGTGAAGTGCTCGATCTCAACGGCGGCGCACACCTGAAGAAGTACCCGGACGTACTGGGACATGTGATGAAACTGGCGGAGGCGCGGTGATGAGTGCTTGCGCGAAGAACAGACAGCTATGAGCTTCGCCGGTAAACAGGCCATCGTCACGGGCGCCGGATCGGGGATCGGCGCAGCGTTGTGCCGCGCGCTGGTTCAAGCGGGCGCGCATGTGGTCTGCACCGACATAGACGGTGAGGCCGCCGAGCGGACCGCCGCGCCGCTCGGCGACAACGCACGGGCCGCGCGACTCGACGTCACCGACGCGGCGGCGGTGCAGGCCGTCGTCGACGACGTGCTCGACCGCTCCGGCCGACTCGACCTGATGTTCAACAACGCGGGAATCTGTTGGGGCGGCGACACCGAGCTGCTGACGCTGGACCAGTGGAACGCGATCATCGACATCAACCTGCGCGGCGTCGTCCATGGCGTTGCGGCGGCCTACCCGCTGATGCTGCGCCAGGGCCACGGCCACATCGTCAACACCGCGTCGATGGCAGGCCTTGCCGCGGCCGGTCAGATCACCAGTTACGTGACGACCAAACATGCCGTCGTCGGGTTGTCGATGGCGTTGCGCTCCGAAGCAGTCCCACGCGGCGTCGGCGTGCTCGTGGTGTGCCCGGCCGCCGTCGAGACGCCGATCCTCGACAAGGGCGCCATCGGCGGGTTCGTCGGCCGTGACTACTTCTTGCAAAGTCAGGGCGGCAAGCCGTACGACGCCGACCGGTTGGCGCAGGACACCCTGCGCGCGGTCGAGAAGAACAAGGCGATCCTGGTGAAGCCCCGGATCGCGCGCGTTCAATGGCTGTTCGCCAGGCTCGCACCCACACTGATGAATCGCATGTCGATGCGGTTCATCGAGGGTCAACGCGCCAAACAGGTCGAGGCCCGAGCGAAAGTTCTGTAGAAATAGCGCGTGAACACCGAATTCACGCTGACTCAGAAGCGTGCGCTTGCCGTCGCGACCGTCGTCGCGATCGCCTTCGGCGCGTACTTCCTGCGTGGGTATTTCATTCTGATCGTGGTCGCCGCGGTGGCGGCCTACCTGTTCCAGCCGCTCTACACGCGGCTCAACAAGAAACTCGGTGCGGGATTGTCGGCGACGCTGACGCTGCTGGCCGCATTCGCGGCGGTGATCGTGCCGTTGAGCCTGTTCGTGTTCCTTGCGGTCATCCAGATCACCACCATGGTCGAGCGGGTCGCCGTCTGGGTCGAGCGCACCGACCTGTCGGCCCTCGGCGACCGGTCGTTGGCATTGGCCAACGAACTGCTACACCGCGTGCCGTTTGTCGACTACACGATCACCCCTGAGTCACTGCAGGATTCGATGACGACCGTTGCACAGGAAGTCGGCAAGTGGTTACTCGACCTACTCCAGGGCGCGGCCGGCGGTGCGTTCGGCGCTATCACTGCGGCGATCCTGTTCCTGTACGTGTTCCTGTCGCTGCTGACCAACCGGGACAAGGTGCTGCTGCTCATCCGGCGACTGAATCCGCTGGGCGAGGAGATCACCGACCTGTACATGTCGAAGATGGGCGCGATGGTCAAGGGCACCGTCATGGGCCAGTTCGTCATCGCCGTCTGCCAGGGTGTCGCAGGCGCGGCGTCGATCTACATCGCCGGGTTCCACCAGGGCTTCTTCCTGCTCGCCGTTCTACTGTCGGCGCTGTCGGTCATTCCGCTCGGAAGCGGCATCATCACCATCCCGTTCGGTGTCGGAATGATCCTGTTCGGCAATGTCTACGGCGGCATATTCGTGATCCTGTTCCACCTCATCGTGGTGACGAACATCGACAACTTCCTGCGCCCCATACTGGTTCCCCGCGCTGCCCGCCTGGACTCGGCATTGATGCTGCTGGCGGTGTTCGCCGGCATCGCGATGTTCGGCGCGTGGGGCATCGTGATCGGGCCGGTGCTGATGATCGTCATCGTCACCACGATCAGCGTGTATCTGGCCGTATACAAGGGCGTGCCGATGGATCAGCCCGACGAGAAGGACACCCAACCCAAGAAGCGAAACCCGTTGTGGCGGTTGGGCCGCCGCATCAAACAGAAGCGCGAACAAGCCAAGGAAGAGCCCCAGAGCGAGGACGAACCCGAGAAGGACGAAAAGTCGCCCGCGGCTACGTCAAGCGCTGATTGAAGAACTCGATGACGCGCTTCATCACGTCGTCGGTGGGGTGGCCTTCCTGCTCGCGGCGCTCCAGGGTCAGCACGGAGTGCGCCATCTTGCCGAAGCCGTGCTCGTTGCCCTTCTTCGAGTTGATCTCGATGACCTCGAACGCATCGCCGAGCCGATCTTTGAGAGTCTTGAATCGTTCGGCAGGCACCAACGGGTCCTCGCTGAAGCGCAATCCCAGCGCGCACAGTCCCTCGTTGGCCGCGCGTCGTTCGACGATCTTCAGCTCGGCTTCGGACAGGCCCGGGTCGCGCCGCTGTTTCGGCGTCAGCGGAAGCGGCAGCGATGGCTGGCTGAGAACGGGCGCGAGCACGCTGTCGTCGACCGCAGCCGCCAGCGCGAAGCCACCGGTGAAGCACTGCCCGATCACACCGACGCCCTTGCCCGGTGTGTTCTCATTGAGATCGCGGGCCAGCGCACGCAAGTAGTGCGCGACCGGACGGTCGGCATTGGTCGCAAAGCCCGCGAATTCCTTTGCCACACAACCACGCAACATGACCGGGACCGCGCCGGGACGCATGGCCGGCGCCCCGGGAGTGCCGAACAGCGACGGTATGGCCACCGTGAACCCGTTGTCCACCAGATGATTTCCCAGGGCGAACACGCCGGGATGGGCGCCGGGCATTTCCGGGATCAGCACCACGCCGGGGCCCTCACCCCTGCGATACACGTCGTGGGTGAAGCCGGCAGCGGCGAACGGCGAAACGGTCCAGCCGGTGAGGTCTGCTTCCGGAGCCGCCTGGCCGGCGACATCGGGATCGGGCGCGGTCATGGCGTCTCCTACTTGGCAGTCGGCTATTTGGCAGGCAACGGCGACGCGGTCTGCGTCGCCGCAGCCAGCGTACGAAACTCGTCGGGGGTAGCGGCGCCGGTCAGCGCAATCTGCACCGGACCCGTCGGACCGTTCAGCCGCGTCGTCCACAGCGGCTCGGCGGGTCGCCCCTCCCGATCTCCGCCCTCGTAAACCACCCACGACACGCCGTCGACGTCCTCGGCGCCCGTCGGGCGCATGTCGGGTCGCATCGAAGCGACGAGCTTGTCTTCGTCGGCGTTGCTCTGCGTCAGGCTCACGTACATACCGCTCGGCGCCAGATAGCCGACGGTCGAGCTGACCGCGCGCAGGCTGTCCCCCGACGTCGGGTCGATGCGACCCCCGTCGATGCCGTTCCTGCTGCCGGAGTTCGGCTGCCAACCCAGGGGCAGCTGCGGCACCCTGATCGGGATCTTGAGGGCGTCCGCGTCGGCTTCAAGCGCACCAGGTGCGTCGTAGGTTGGCACGGGACCCTCGGCGGGTCCGCTGGCCTGAAACGAGCACATTCCCAGCACCCCGGCCAGCACGACGCAGGCCAGTATCAGCGGCGCGATCGACCAGAACATATCCCGGCCGTCCTGCAGTAGCCGCGACTTCGCTGGCTTCGGAGCCGGAGCCGGCTGGGTGGTCATGGTAGCCAGTATCCCAGGTCCCAACTGGCGGGCGGCTAATGGGACAATCTGCCCATGACGCCCGCGCGCGGTGAAGCACCCGACCGTAACCTCGCCCTTGAACTCGTGAGAGTCACCGAAGCCGGTGCCATGGCGGCAGGACGATGGGTAGGCCGCGGTGACAAGGAGGGCGGCGACGGGGCCGCCGTCGACGCAATGCGTGAGCTGGTCAACTCTGTATCGATGCGCGGCGTCGTCGTGATCGGCGAGGGCGAGAAGGACAACGCGCCCATGCTCTACAACGGCGAAGAGGTCGGCAACGGTGACGGGCCGGAGTGCGACTTCGCGGTCGACCCGGTCGACGGCACCACCCTGATGAGCAAGGGCATGCCCAACGCCATCTCGGTGCTCGCGGTCGCCGAGCGCGGTGCCATGTTCGATCCGTCGGCGGTCTTCTACATGAACAAGATCGCCGTCGGCCCCGACGCGGTGAATGCGATCGACATCACGGCGCCCATCGGCGAGAACGTCCGCGCCGTTGCGAAGGTGAAGGGGATGTCGGTGCGCGACGTCACCGTGTGCATCCTGGACCGGCCGCGTCACGAACAACTCATCGCCGACGTCCGAGAGTCGGGCGCCCGGATCCGATTGATCTCCGACGGAGATGTGGCGGGCGCCATCTCCGCGTGCCGCCCCAACTCGGGGACCGACATGCTGGCCGGCATCGGTGGCACTCCCGAGGGCATCATCGCCGCGGCCGCCATCCGCTGTATGGGCGGCGCCATCCAGGCAGTGCTGGCACCCACCGACGACAAAGAGCGTCAGAAGGCCGTCGACGCCGGCCACGATGTCGACCGGGTGCTCACGACCGAGGACCTGGTCTCCGGCGAGAACGTGTTCTTCTGCGCCACCGGTGTCACCGACGGGGACCTGCTGCAGGGGGTGCGCTACTCCGGCGGAGGCTGCACCACCCAGTCCATCGTGATGCGCAGCAAGTCCGGCACGGTGCGCATGATCGAGGCCTACCACCGCCTCTCCAAACTCAACGAATACTCCGCGATTGATTTCACCGGCGACAGCAACGCGTTCTACCCGCTGCCGTAACCACAAACACACCTAAGAACAGGGAGCACAAATGCCCGACAGCGCTGCGGAAAGCACCGAATACCGCATCGAGCACGACACCATGGGCGAGGTCCGGGTGCCGATCAACGCGCTCTGGCGGGCACAGACCCAGCGTGCGGTGGAGAACTTCCCGATCTCCGGCCGTGGGCTCGAGCGCACCCAGATCCGTGCACTGGGCCTGCTGAAAGGCGCTTGCGCACAGGTCAACAAGGATCTCGGTCTGCTGGCGCCCGACAAGGCCGACGCGATCATCGCCGCCGCCGGCGAGATCGCCGACGGTCTGCACGACGACCAGTTCCCCATCGACGTGTTCCAAACCGGTTCGGGCACAAGCTCGAACATGAACACCAACGAGGTCATCGCAAGCGTCGCCGAGCGCAACGGCGTGAAGGTGCATCCCAATGACGACGTCAACATGTCGCAGTCGTCCAACGACACGTTTCCCACCGCGACGCACATCGCGGCCACCGAAGCCGCGGTACGCCACCTGATCCCGGCGCTCGAGGTCCTACACGAGTCGCTCGACTCCAAGGCCCACCACTGGCGCACGGTCGTCAAATCCGGCCGTACCCACCTGATGGACGCCGTCCCGGTCACGCTGGGCCAGGAGTTCAGCGGCTACGCCCGCCAGGTGGAAGCCTCCATCGAACGGGTGAAGTCCACGTTGCCGCGGCTGGGTGAACTGGCCATCGGCGGGACCGCGGTGGGCACGGGCCTCAATGCCCCCGATGATTTCGACGAGCGCGTCGTCGCCGTGCTCACGGAGCTGACCGGCCTGGCCGAACTGCGCGTCTGCGCAAACCATTTCGAGGCCCAGGCGGCCCGCGACGGGCTGGTCGAGGCGTCCGGAGCGCTACGCACCATCGCGGTGTCGCTGACCAAGATCGCCAATGACATCCGGTGGATGGGCTCGGGCCCGCTGACCGGCCTCGGCGAGATCCAGCTCCCCGACCTGCAACCCGGCAGTTCGATCATGCCGGGCAAGGTCAATCCGGTGATTCCGGAGGCGATCACCCAGGTCGCCGCGCAGGTCATCGGGAACGATGCCGCGATCGCTTTTGGAGGCGCCTCGGGTGCTTTTGAGCTCAACGTCTACATCCCGATGATGGCGCGCAACCTGCTCGAATCGTTCAAGATCCTCACCAACTCGTCCAAGCTGTTCGCTCAGCGCTGCATCGACGGCCTGGTCGCCAACGAAGAGCGCCTGCGCGAGCTGGCCGAGTCCTCGCCGTCGATCGTGACGCCGCTGAACTCCGCGATCGGCTACGAGGAGGCCGCGGCGGTCGCCAAGCAGGCGCTCAAGGAGAAGAAGACCATCCGTCAGACCGTGATCGACCGCGGGCTGATCGGCGACAAGCTGTCCCTCGAGGAACTCGACAAGCGTCTCGACGTGCTGGCGATGGCGAAGGTCAAGGACGGCACCCGCTGAGCGCTCGCGCGAAGAGCATCCAATTGCGCTGAGCAGTTGCTTAGAGCCGCCGTGTAGCGGGTACACGCACACTGCCACCGCGTGACCCCGGTCCCATCCGGGGAGTTGTGCGGTGCAGGGGTTGTGTCAGTTGTCTACGTGCCGGGAACTGTGGATGCCGGAGGCTGGTCTACGAGGCCGCCCGATGGAGGATCGTTCGGTCAAGGCGTTCTTGACCTCGACGACCGTCGGGCCATCGGCGCTGCTGATCGAAGGCGAGCCGGGGATCGGCAAGACCACGCTGTGGTTGGCCGCCATCGAGGAGGCAACGGCCCGAGGGTTCCGGGTGCTGTCCACGCGCGCCGCGGCCGCTGAATCGGTTCTTGCGTACACCGCCCTGGCGGACATGCTCGACGACGTCGACGCCCACACGTTGGCCGACCTGCCCGCACCTCAGCTGCTCGCGGTGGACCAGGTGCTGTTGCGGGCGGGCACGGGTGAGGTGACCGACCAGCGCGCCGTCGCGGCCGCGTTTCTCGCCGTCATCGAGCGCCACGCCGAAACCGGCCCGGTGCTGTTGGCCTTCGACGATCTGCAGTGGCTCGACCCGTCCAGCGTGCACGTGATCGCATTCGCCGCGCGACGTCTGACCGGGCCGGTCGGAATACTCGGCAGCGTGCGCACCGAGGTCCACGACGGCGCAAGCGCGGCATGGCTGCAGTTGCCGCGCCCCGAAGCCCTCACCCGTATTCGCCTGAATCCGTTGAATGTTCACGAACTGCACACCGTGATTTCCTCGCGCCTGCAGCGGCCCTTCTCACGGCCCGCGATGGGGCGTATTCATCAGGTGTCCGGCGGAAATCCCTTCTATGCCATCGAATTGGCCAGGGCGCTGGACGACGGGACGATCAACACCACGATGGCATCGTTACCGCGAACGCTCAACGATGTCGTCCGCAGCCGCCTCGGCGGCCTCGACCCCGATGTGCACGAAGCCTTGCTCGCGGCGTCGTGTATGGCCGCGCCCACGGTCGAGATGGTGGCGATGGCGACGATCGGCGACGGCGACCAGCTTGTCGACCTGCTCGAGATCGCCGAGGGCAAAGGCATCATCTCCATCGACGGCAACCGGATCCATTTCACGCACCCGCTGCTGGCCAGGGGCGTCTACACCGAGGCGCGCCCCGCAACCCGCCGAGCGATGCACCGTAGGCTTGCCGAGCTCGTCGACGAGACCGAGCTGCGCGCAAGGCATCTCGCGCTGGCCGCCACCAGAGGCGACGATCTGACGCTGCGCGCGCTCGACGAGGCTGCCGACTCGGCGCGGGCGCGTGGGGCACCCGAGGCCGCGGCCGAACTCGTGGACCTGGCCATCGGCCTTGGTGGTGACGCGCCAGAACGCCGGCTCCGCTCGGCGCTGAACCACTTTGACGCAGGCGACCATGAGCGGGCGACGACGATTCTCGAGGAGACCGTGGACCGGCTGCCGCCCGGAGATCTGCGGGCAGAGGCGCTGTGTCGCTTGGCCGTTGTGAGCCTCTACACCGAGGGCTTTTTCGAGGCGACAACTGTGCTGCAGCAGGCACTCGACGACGCGGATGACAACAGTCCGCTGCGCGTGCAGGTGCTGATCACGCTGGCCTATTCGCTCATGCACGCCAACCAGGTTCGCGAGGGTAAGGACGTCGCACGGCAGGCAGTCGAAGATGCCGAGCGACTCGCCCAGCTGCACCTGCTCAGCCTGGCGCTGGGCATGCGGGTCATGTTGGACTTCGTCGCCGGCGAAGGTTTAGATGGCGCAAGCCTGCAACGCGCGCTCGAACTCGAGGACGAGGACACCTTCACACCGCTGGTGTTCCGCCCCAGAATGCAGCACGCACTACTGCTGGAGTGGACCGGTGAACTGGCGGCAGCGCGGCAGGAACTCGAAGCGATTCGGCTGCGCTGCATGGAGAAGGGCGAGGACGGCGAATACGTCTTCATCGCCCAGCACGTCGTGATGAGCTCGGTATGGGCGGGCGACTTCATCAACGCCAACCTGGTGGCCGAAGATGCCATGGAACGCGCCCGTCAGCTCAGCGGCGGCACGCCACTGTTTCTGGCTCACAGCATGCGCGCACCCTTGGCCGTGTTCGCCGGACAGGAGGCCGAGGCGCGTCGCACTATTGCGGCAGGGCTCGAGATCAGCAGGCAGACAGGAACTTTCCGGCTCGGGGCGCGGCTGCTTGCTACCCTCGCTTTCCTCGAGGTATCGCTGGGCAACTACCCGGAGGCGCTCGCCGCGGTCGCTCCACTGCTGTCGGGCTTCGATCCCGCGTCCACGCCGACCGAACTGCCCGGCGCAGCATTCCTGCCCGATGCCATCGAGTCCCTGGTGCAGTTGGGCAGGCTCGCCGAAGCCGCGCCGCTCGTCGACGCACTGGAACGCAACGGCCGTGCCTTCGACCGGGCCTGGATGTCGGCCGTCGGCGCGCGTGGCCGCGCCATGACGCTCGCGGCGACGGGTGACCTCCACGGCGCTCACGTCGCGGCGCAGCAGGCGATGACCGAACACCAGCGGGTGGACATGCCGTTCGAGCGGGCGCGGACCCTGCTGCTGCTCGGCCAGCTCGAACGTCGAATGCGCAAGAAGGAGGCGGCGTCGAGAAGCCTGCGGCTGGCGCTCGAGGTCTTCGAGCGGCACAACGTGCCGCTCTGGGCCGACCGCGCGCGCGCCGAGCTGGCGCGGGCCAACGTCGGCCCGCAGGGATCCGGCCAATTGACCCCGTCTGAGCAGCGTGTCGCCGAGCTTGCCGCGTCGGGCATGAAGAACCGTGACGTCGCCAATGCGCTGTTCATCAGTCCCAAGACCGTCGAGGCGAACCTGGCCCGGATCTACCGCAAGCTCGGCATCCGGTCGCGTGCGGAGCTGGGCCGCCACATAGGTCGGGTCTAGAGCGACTCGACGATAGGGAAACACCCTATTCCCCAGCGCCGTCCTACGAATTAGCGTCAAGTCGCCCGGACCGAACAGGCTTCCCCAGGAGGACTAGGTGAGCGTCGACCAAGCTGCCTCGATCCCGACTCCCGTGGTCTCCGAGAGCATCGCTCTGGTGACAACGGCGACCAGTGCACCAGCGCTGCGGACAGGTTTCGCGGTGCTGGGGTTGGCGTCGCTGCTCGATCTGCCGAGGGCGGACCGGGCTGACCGAATCGTGGCATTGAGCGCTGCGGCGGCCGCGGGCTGGTTCCTGGTCCGGGGTTCAATGTCGCCGGCCACGCGGCGCCCGGGCCGGCGCCGCGCCTCGTCGATCAGGGCAGGGCGCCCGGGCTGATTTCCTCGAGCATCTCGGTGACGAGAGCCGCGATCGGCGAACGCTCGCTGCGAAGCAGGGTGATGTGGGCGAATAGCGGGTGACCCTTTAGCTTTTCGATCACCGCGGCCACACCGTCGTGACGGCCCACGCGCAGATTGTCGCGCTGGGCGACGTCGTGGGTGAGCACCACCCGAGATCCCGCACCCAACCGCGACAGCACCGTCAGCAGCACGTTGCGTTCCAACGACTGCGCCTCGTCGACGATGACGAACGAGTCGTGCAGGGACCGACCGCGAATGTGTGTCAGCGGAAGCACTTCGAGCATGCCGCGCGACAGCACCTCCTCCAGCACCGCAGGGCTGGCCAGGCCCTCGAGCGTGTCGAAGACCGCCTGCGCCCAGGGGCCCATCTTCTCGCTCTCGCTGCCGGGTAGGTAACCGAGATCCTGTCCGCCGACCGCGTACAACGGCCGGAACACCACAACCTTTCGTTGGGTCCGGCGCTCGAGCACTGCCTCGAGGCCTGCGCACAACGCGAGCGCGGACTTACCGGTACCCGCCTTGCCGCCCAGGGACACGATGCCCACCGATTCGTCGAGCAGGAGATCCAGTGCCACGCGTTGCTCGGCCGACCTTCCGCGTAGGCCGAACACTTCGCGGTCGCCACGAACCAACTGCACTCGCTTTTCGGCGTTCACCCGTCCCAGCGCGGACGAGCTGCCACCGAGGAGCCGGATTCCGGTGTGGCACGGCATGTTCCGTGCCGATTCGAGGTCGATTTCACCATCGGCGAAGAGCGTGTCGATCTCGTCGGGTGTGACGTCGACCTCGTCCATCCCGGTCCAGCCCGACGTGACGACGTCCTGCGCGTGGTACTCGTCGGCAGTCAAGCCGACCGCGCCCGCCTTCACCCGCAGTGGGATGTCCTTGCTGACGAGTGTGACCAGTTTGCCCTCCGCGGCGAGGTTGGCCGCGACGGTCAGGATGCGCGCATCGTTGCTGTCGTTGCGGAATCCCGCAGGCAACACCGTCGGATCGCTGTGGTTGAGCTCGACATGCAGTGTTCCACCTTGCGTCCCAACGGGTATCGGCTGATCCAGCCGGCCGTGTTCGAGTCGCAGATCGTCGAACATCCGCAGTGCCTGCCGCGCGAACCAGCCAAGCTCATGATGATGCCGCTTGGCTTCCAGTTCGCTGATGACCACGAGCGGGACCACGACGTCATGCTCGGCGAACCGGGTGCAAGCCCACGGATCGGAAAGCAGAACAGAGGTGTCGAGAACATAGGTCCGCAAGGGCGAATCAGTCACGTAGCGCTCCTCGAGCCCGCGCGGCCCCACGCGATCCGTTCGGCGGACGCTGCGGTACTAGGACCGGGGCCGGTCCTCTCGTGATCAAACGATCGGTACCGCCCGGATAGCAGAGCATGTCGCTAGCCATCGAAAACGACGCTACTCCCGTGCCGCCATATGCGCCGCGCAGGCGCGCCGTGGCTACGAGTTAGCGCTGTGTGAACTGCTGGAGCGCGGGCTCGTCGGCCACACCCCACGCGGTGATGCGATCGGCGATGACCTGGCGCAGTTGCTCGGGCCCGAAGATGCCGGCCTCGGCCATGTGCTGCACCTTGTCGGCGTAGGCGTCGATGTCACCACCCACGACGTCGAGCTCGGCGGCGCGCTTGGCGATGGCATCGATGGTCTCGTCGCGATTGGTCGTCAGCAGGTGCGCGACGAGGTTGGCGAAGAACTCCTCGTGCCGTTCTTCGTCTTTGGCGATGCGGCCGACGAGTGCCGCGAGCGTCGGCAGGGAGAGCTGCGTGATCTGCGCTTCGAGGTTGCGGCAGAAGACGGCGTGCTCGCGCTCGAAGAAGGCCATGAACGCCAGGCGCTCGATCTGGCTGTAGGTGTCGGCGCGATAGCCCTTCATCACGTGCTCGACGCGGACATCCTCGTTGGCGGCCGGATCGATCTCACGGGTGACGACCAGATAGTTGCGCAGCGCGATCGCGTGAAGGTGCTCCTCGGCGGTCCACCGGCCCAGCCAGCGGCCGAACTTGTGTTCGAGGATGAAGCTGAAGACGAGCTCGCGGTGATAGCCGGCGAGATTGTCCTTGTTGATCAGCAGGATCTCCAGCGCATCGGTGACTACCTTGGGCAGCGTCACCTGGGACGGATCCCAGTCTTTTCCGCCGAGGAAGGCGAAGTTCTCGCCCTGCTCGAACGGGACGTAGTCGTGGGCGTACCACAGGTCTTCCGAGTCGATATGACGACGCAGCTCCCGCTGCACGACCGGCTCGAGTTCGAGGATCAGCGCATTAGCGACAGGTCTCTGTGCCATGAAAGTAACTGTAACCCGAATTCACAGGTTTCCAAAAATCGCGCGGGGCGTGTCTTACAGCGTGAGCCCCGGATACAGCGGGTTCGCCGCGAGCAGTTCGCCGGCCGCGGCGTGCACACGGTCCGCGGTGCCGTCGGCCAGCTTGTACTTGGCCTTCGAAGTGCCCTCAGCCTCCGTGTTGGACAGCACCTCGACGATCAGCTCCGCGACGCGATCGAAGTCGTCGGCGCCGAATCCCCTGGTGGTCAGCGCGGGTGTGCCCAGCCGGACGCCGCTGGTGTACCAGGCGCCATTCGGGTCAGCGGGAATCGCATTGCGATTGGTCACGATCCCGGAGTCCAGCAGCGCCGACTCGGCCTGCCGTCCGGTCAGCCCGAAGGACGTCACATCGAGCAGCACGAGGTGGTTGTCGGTGCCGCCGGTGACCAGCGCCGCGTCGCGTTTGGTGAATCCGTCGGCCAGGGCCTGCGCGTTGTCGGCGATGGACTGCGCATACGTCTGGAACGCCGGCCGGCGGGCCTCGGCCAGCGCAACGGCCTTGGCGGCCATCACATGCGAAAGCGGTCCGCCGAGCACCATCGGGCAGCCCTTGTCGACTGCGGGTGCGTACTCCTCGGTGGCCAGGATCAGTCCGCCGCGCGGCCCGCGCAACGACTTGTGGGTGGTCGTGGTGGTGATGTGGGCGTGCGGGATCGGATCCTCGTCGCCGGTGAACACCTTGCCCGCAACCAGGCCGGCGAAGTGCGCCATGTCGACCATCAGCGTCGCACCGACCTCGTCGGCGATCTCGCGCATCTTGGCGAAGTTGACCCGCCGCGGATAGGCGGAGTAGCCGGCGACGAGTACCAGCGGCTTGAACTCGCGGGCGAGAGCGGCGACGGCGTCGTAGTCGATAAAACCCGTCTCTGGGTTGGTGCCGTACTGGCGCTGGTGGAACATCTTGCCGGAGATGTTGGGCCGGAAGCCGTGGGTTAGGTGGCCGCCGGTGTCCAGCGACATGCCCAGCAGCCGCTGGTTGCCGAGCTTGCTGCGCAGGGTCTCCCAGTCGGCTTCGGACAGGTCGTTGACGTGCTTGGCGCCGAATTCGGCCAGACCCGGGGCCTCGACCCGGGTGGCCAGGATCGCCCAGTAGGCCACCAGGTTGGCGTCGATGCCCGAGTGCGGTTGGGCGTAGGCATACGGCGCGCCGAACAGTTCGCGTGCGTGCTCGGCGGCCAGCGCCTCCACGGTGTCGACGTTCTGGCAGGCGGCGTAGAACCGGTGACCGATGGTGCCTTCGGCGTACTTGTCGGAGAACCAGGTGCCCATCGTCAGCAGCACCGCGGGCGAGGCGTAGTTCTCGCTGGCGATCAACTTGAGCGAATCCCGTTGATCGGCAAGCTCTTTGCGGGTGGCGTCGGCGATTCGAGGCTCGACGGACTCGATCACCCGCAGGGCGGCGCGGTAGGCCTCGCTGGCGGTGTCGGCGTACTCGGCTCCCAGACCATTGGACTCTGCAGTCATGCAGTTCAGCCTAGTCGGGCGAGATTTCAGGCGGTCCGCAGCGTCGACGGGATCAGTGGCTCGTCGAGTAGCCGGCCGAACCGCTGGGTCAGCGAAACGTCCGCAGGTCGCGCCTCCAGCCATGCCCGCAGCAGCCGATAGCCCTCGACGTAGGTGCTGGTGTAGGCCCGCCACAGCGGCGACGACAGAAACCGCAGCATCTGGCGGGCCCGCTCGTCGTTGACCAGCAGCCAGTGCTTGAGGAATTCGACGACGTCGTCGACGTCACGATGTTCGTCGTGCAGCATCAGCGCGGCATCCTGGCGCACGTCGGCCAGCGTCGCCGCCGCCTCGGAGACAGCCTGCGCACGATCGCCGTCGAAACTCAGACTCAGATCGGCGTAGATCTCGGCGGCCCAGGACCCCCAGTTCGGGCCGATTGCGGCGTACAGCGCCAGGTCGGCCAGCCCCTCGGCCATCAGGCATTGCGGAGTGTTGACGAGGAAGATCGTCTGCTCAGCCTGATTTCGTCCGGCCACTAACCCGAATTCTTTGCGGCAGTGCTCGGTGTGGTGGCCGGGATAGGACTCGTGCGCCACCAGTCGCGGCAGGTTGGACATCTGCTGCTTGAGGTCGGCGTTCACGGCCACCGTCGAGGTGTAGTTGCCCAGGTAGTAGTTGAAGCCCGACCAGGGCTTGTCGGTGACCACTTCGTAGGTGATGGTCTCGGCGTCCGGCAGCGGATATTCGGCGCGCACCCTGTCGCGAAGTGCGCTGGAGAACGCATGGATGCACTCCTCCAGGCGGTCGGGCGGCACCTCCTCACCGGCCCGGTAGGCGGTCATCCGCTCGGCGAGCGGCCCGGTGCCGCCCAGCGCCTCATCGAGCTTGGCGTGCGCCTGCCGGTACTGCTCGGGGTCGCCCTTGGCGATGCGCACGTCGAAATATGCGTCGACCTCGTCGACGAAACCGACGTTCTGGCCCGAGAACTTGCGGCCGGCGCAGGCCAGGGCCCGCAGGTGGGCGGCGATGAACTCGGCGCGGCTCTGCTCCAGGTCGGTGCCCGCATCCAGTTCGGCCAGCAGCCGTTCGGCCTGGTGGGTGAGATCGGCGGGCTCCGGAGGCGGTTCGTTGGCGACGATGCGGCGCAGTTCGGGATCGCCGGTGAAGGAGTCGACGTAGCCATCCTCGACCCGGTCGAAGCGCAGTCCGAGCATCAGATATTCACGGATCAAGGTGCTATTCGACAAGCCCGAGTTCATGTGCTCAACGCTAACTGCAAGACTGGGCGTATGCCGCGGCTGAGCGAGCCGAGCCCCTACGTGGAGTTCGACCGGACTGAGTGGCGTGCGTTGCGTATGTCGACCCCGCTGAAGTTGACCGAGGACGAGCTGCAGCGACTCCGTGGTCTCGGCGAGAAGCTCGACCTGCTCGAGGTCGAAGAGGTCTATCTACCGCTGGCCCGGCTGATTCACCTCCAGGTCGCTGCCCGCCAGGCGCTGTTTGCGACGACTGCGCAGTTCCTCGGCGAGCCGCAGCAGAATCCGGACCGCCCGGTGCCGTTCATCATCGGCGTGGCGGGCAGCGTCGCCGTCGGTAAGTCCACCACCGCGCGTGTGCTGCAGGCGCTGTTGGCGCGCTGGGAGCACCACCCCCGCGTCGACCTGGTCACCACCGACGGCTTCCTGTATCCGAACGACGAGTTGGCCCGCCGAAACCTGATGCATCGCAAGGGCTTTCCGGAGAGCTACGACCGCAGGGCGCTGATGCGGTTCGTCACGACGGTGAAGTCGGGCTCCGACGCGACCTGCGCGCCGGTGTATTCGCACCTGCTCTACGACATCGTGCCCGGCGAGAAGCAGATGATCCGGCATCCGGACATCCTCATCCTCGAGGGTCTCAACGTGCTGCAAACCGGTCCGGCCCTTATGGTTTCGGACCTGTTCGACTTCTCGGTCTACGTCGACGCCCGCATCGAGGACATCGAGCAGTGGTACATCTCGCGGTTCCTGTCGATGCGGGCCGGCGCGTTCGCCGACCCGGCGTCACACTTCCACCACTACTCGACCCTGACCGACGATCAGGCCGAGTTCGCCGCTCGCGACATCTGGCATTCGATCAACCGGCCCAACCTGATCGAGAACATTCTGCCGACCCGACCGCGGGCCACGCTGGTGCTGCGCAAGGATGCCGATCACGCGATCAACCGGCTGCGCCTACGAAAACTCTGAACGCCGAATGGCCACTCATGCCACGTATTTCGCGAGAAACCGTGCCATAAGTGGCCACTCGAGCCGCTACTTCTTGATGCGGCGCACACCCTGGTACTGCAGCTCGGCCATGACGAGGGTGTAGACGCCGGTGGCCAGCGTCGCCACCACGCCGAAGGTCGTCAGCGGGAACACGTCGACGAGGACGAACACCACGGTCAGGACTGTGTAGAGCACGTTTCCGGCGGCGATCACGATGCCGGTCAGTTTCACCGAAGGCCGGGCGGCGAAAGCGAAGACTCCGGTCGCGAAAGCGATGAAGAAGGCGCCAACCCCATACTCGAAGGCGGTTGTCGTGCCCGACATCTCGGCGATCCAGCCGGCAAGGGCGATGCCGACGATACCCATGACGACACTACAGGTCGCGTCGAGTCGTAGCGCGAAGCGCAGAAACGAGTCGTTGGAGGCCCGCAGTTTGGGAGTGGTGGTGGCGGTCATGCGATTTCCTTTCTCGGGGTGGGTGGTGGACCGTTCCGGAGCCGACGACGCAACCTCTTACGGCGGCGGCTCCGGACCAGTCATGTGGGGGTCACGCCAATCGGCGCACCCCGAGGTACTGCACGTAGGCGAAGCCCAACGTGACGACGGTGAAGGCGATGGTCGCGACGACACCGAACTCGCTCAGCGGCAGCCAGTCCCCCACAAGCGCGACGGTCACCAGGATCGCGAAGGCGATGTTTCCGGCCAACACACCGGTACCGACGCGACGGACGTCGGGCAGACCGGCGAGCAGGTACAGCGTGGCGCCGTAACCGACGAGCGCCGCACCGGCGATCCACTCAGAAGTGGGCGACAGGCCCGACAGCCGCGACAGCGGATCGGCGGCCATGGCGATCAGCAGACCGAGGCCGGCGCACAGGGTCGCGTCGGCGCGGAGGGCGAACCGCAAGAGCGAGCCTTCCGGAGCCTCCCCGGCGGCGAGATCGGATCGAGCTTCCCGGACTGGGCGGGTGGTGATGGCGGTCATGGCTTCGATGCTGCGCAGATGTCACTGCCAGATCGACGCCAGCCGCTGCCAGCTACTGCCAGCCGCAGGTCAGAGGTCTTGTGCGGCCACCAGGTTTCCGCGCAGATCGGCGGCGATCACGCGGGCTGCCGAGTTCTGCCAGTTGTGCAGCGACCGTTGGGGCACCTCGGTGACGAACCACTGCCAGGCCTGACGCGCGACGGGATCGAGCCCTGCGGCGGTCGCGTTCTGCGCGTAGGCCCGCACACCGACGACGTAGGGGAAGTACAGCGAGTTGTAGTAGCGCCATTCTTCGGTCGTGCCGAACTCGCCGCCGTCGCGCGGCTTGAGGCGGGCGATGCGATCGGCGAGCAGAGCCTTGAGCTCGTTGGCCCGCTCCAGCGGCTGGTCGGGGGCGCCGCGCGCGGCGAGCCGCTCGTCGATAACCGGCAGCGCGGTGAGCGGGCTGGCGACCAGCTTGGACAGGTCGCCGTAATGGCCGAGGGCTCGGCGGGTGAGACGGACGAAGGTGTCGTCGTCGATGTGGTCGAGCGGGCCGGCCTTTCGCAACGGCAGCGCCGCACCGGTGCTGCGCAGGGCGGCACGGTCGGCACGCAACCCGGGTGAGCGGAAAAACGCCAGCCGGTCCAGCACGCCGGCCAGCGGATCGGCCAGCACGTTGATCGAGATCGCGATGGCCAGGCTGGTGAACAGCATCACCGTCAACGCGGTCTGCGAGCCGGTGACCGACAGGCCGATCAGCGCCTGCCCTCCGAACAGCACCACGACGACGCCCGTTGCGACGAAGGACCGCAACATGTCGGCGCGCAGAGCCTGCCCCTCATCGAAGGCGTCCCACATCGCGACGGCCACACCGAGCAGCACGACGTCGAATCCCGTCGACGCCAACGCCAACCAGCTCGGGACCAACCCGAGCGGGATGACGATGATCGCGTTGCCGAGTGCGAAGAACAACGTTGCGACGATGATGTAGGGCACCACCGGCCTCGGTTGCCACGATCCGAACACCGCGCGCAGCATCGCGCCGAGCGAGGACAGCGAGATGACGCCGAACATCACCCAGTGACCGAGACGCACCGGGCCGTCGACATTGCCCGCCATCGCCGCACCCATGAAGGCGCCCACCGCGACCGCGGTCACCGCCACGAGTTCGGTCGCCCTGCTTCGCCACGTGTCGCGGGGCCGCGACAGTTCGAGAAGTACGGCGAACCAGGCGATGCCCGGCACGGTGACGAGGTAGACCTCGACGCTGCTCAGCACGGTCGAGCCACTTTGGGTACGAACGGCGTCCAGCGCGACGACCGTCGCGAAGCTCGTCAGGCCGACAGCGGCCAATACCAGGACGGGCTTACGAGGATCACGGGCCAGCAGATACAGCCCCAGCCACCAGCTGAGTGAGAAGACGAGCGCCGACAGCGCAGCCATAGGTCCCAGTGTCGCAGGCATGAGCGCTTGCGCGAAGACCAGATGGTTCTAGATGCCGTAGCGGCGATGACGCGCGGTGTAGTCGCGGAGCGCCCGCAGGAAGTCCACCCGCCGGAACTCGGGCCAGTAGGCCTCGGTGAACCACATCTCCGAGTAGGCGCTCTGCCACAGCAGAAAACCTGACAGTCGCTGCTCCCCCGAGGTGCGGATCACCAGATCGGGATCCGGCTGCCCCGACGTGTACAGGTTCTCCGAGATGTTTTCCGCGGTCACGGCCTCGATCAGCTGTTCGCCGGTACGCCCGTTCGCAAGCTCCTTGGCGAGCAGCTGCCGCACCGCGTCGACGATCTCCTGGCGGCCCCCGTAGCCGACGGCGACATTGACATGGAAGGACCCGGCGCCGGCTTGCGATCGCGTCGACTCCACGGCGTCGCGCAACCGCTTGGCCGGCTCCTCGCCGATCAGTTCCAGGTCCCCGACTGTGCGCACGCTCCACCGGTTGGCGGGCGCACAGATCTCTTCGACGACGTCGGTGATGATTCCGATCAGCGTCGCCAATTCAGCGGGTTCGCGCTGCAGGTTCTCGGTGGACAGCAGGTACACCGTGGCCATCTCGACGCCCGCTTCCTGGCACCAGCGCAGCATCTCGGCGATTTTGTGGGCGCCCATCCGGTACCCGTAACTGACGTCGTCGTGACCAGCGTCACGAGCCCACCGGCGGTTCCCGTCACACAGCACCGCGATGTGGCGTGGGAGCTCGGATTTCGAGGAAGCCAGGCCTTGGCGCAACCGCAACTCGTACAGGCGGTACATCGGTTCCTTGAGTCGCGAAGGAATGATGGCCACCGAATCAGACTACTGTGGCAGTCGAATCCCCCAAGGCATAAGCGGAGGTGAACATGGTGCAGGTAGATGCCGACGAGGCTCAGCAGCCACCGGTGCGCGTCTACGCGGAGGATTTGCCCGAAGCGGTCGTCGATGGTGTCGCCAACTTCTTCCACAAACCGCGGTTGCGCGGTTGGATCCACGTCTACGCCGCGGTCGTCGCGTTCATCGCCGGCGCGGCGTTGGTGTCGGTGTCGTGGTCAGTGGTGTCCACGCGCGCAGGCCTCTCCACCCTTGTCTACACACTGACGATCGTCGCGATGTTCGCTGTGAGCGGTGCGTACCACCGGGTCGACTGGAAGTCGGCGACGGCCCGGAAATGGATGAAGCGCCTCGATCACTCGATGATCTTCATCTTCATCGCCGGCAGCTACACGCCGTTCGCGGTGCTGGCACTGCCGGAGTCCGACGGCATGGTCCTGTTGGCGATCGTCTGGGCCGGGGCCCTCGCCGGGGTACTGCTCAAGATGTTCTGGCCGTCGGCACCGCGCTGGGTCGGGGTGCCGCTGTACCTGTTGTTGGGCTGGGTCGCGGCGTGGTTCGTCGGGCCGATCATGCACGGCGCGGGCGTCGCCGCGCTGGTGCTGCTGATCGTCGGTGGCGCGCTCTACAGCATCGGCGGCGTGCTCTACGGCCTCAAGTGGCCGAACCCGTGGCCGACGACGTTCGGCCACCACGAGTTCTTCCATGCGTGCACGGCGGTCGCCGCGATCTGCCATTACATCGCGATGTGGTTCGCCGTCTTTTAGCGGCGATTTCGGTGTAGCTGGTCGCGCTCAGCGCGACTCAGAACACCGAAATCGCTCAGCCCTGGGTCATGTTCTCCGGGGTCCAGTAGGCCTTCATCGACGCGATCTTGCCATCGGAGTTGAACGTCATGACGCTGATGATGTCGATGCTCATCTTGGCGTCGCCCATGCTGATGGTCAGCACCCAGTGGAACGCCACCTCGTTGCCGAGGGCGCGCAGGGTGAGAACCTCGGTCCCGTTGTCGCCCTGGGGAATGGCCGAATAGAAGCCCCGGATCGCCTGGCTCCCGATGTGCACCTCGCTGCCGACGGGATCCTCGACGGTGGCATCGTCAGCGTAGAGCCCGACGATGTCATCGACCTTTCCCGCCGCGGCGTATTCGAGGTAGCGGTTGACGGTCGCGGCGTTGTCCTCAGGCGATGGCATGCGCCGAAGGCTACACGGACACACCGAGCGCGACGGCGAGATCCCCGGCGGAGGTGACCGGCAGGTCACAGGTCCTGCCACGGCATACATACGCGGCGTCGGCCCCGGCCACCCGGTCACGGTCGGCCAGCAGTTCCGAGGAGTTCACTTCACCGCCGACGACGACCGCGCCCCCGGGGGCCAGCGTGCGTGCGGCGGCCAGGAGGTCCGAGCCGACGGGATCGCAGGCGACGGCGATCTGAATGGGCCCGCGCACAGCAGCTTCGGCGACGGCCAGCCAGTGGCCGCCAGAGCGTGGCAGACGCGCCAGGATGGGCGCCGCACCCGTCAGCGTCGACGCGGCCGCCGAGGCGTAGACGTCAGCGCGGTGCGCGGGAGCCAGATGAGCCGCCAACTGCAACGACTCGGCGATCAGCGACGCACCGGACGGCGTCGCACCGTCCAGCGGATCGGCGGGCCGAACCATCAGGGTCTCAGCGTCATCCGCCGTGTCGTACCAGCGCCCAGCGGTCTCTGAATCGGCGAAATGCTGCAGCGCGATGTCGATCAACAGCATCGCCGAACTCAGCCACGACGTCTCGCCGGTCAGCTGATACAGCGTCAGCAGGCCGGTCGCCAGCGCGGCGTGGTCCTCCAGAATGGCGGCGCTGTCGCCGACACGGCCGCCGAGGCTGGCCCGGCGCAGTCGGCCGTCCACGATGTGCAGGCCGACGATCGCTCTCGCACATTGCGTTGCGGCGATGAGGAATTCGGGTTCATCGAGCGCCACCGACGCCTCGGCGAGCGCGGTGATCGCCAGTCCGTTCCATCCGGTGACGACCTTGTCGTCGCGGCCGGGTTGGGGGCGCGTCGACCTGGCGGCCAGCAGCGCCGTGCGAACCCGATCGAACCGATCGGCATCGTCGGGGTCACCCGGTAATTGCAGCACCGAGCTGCCGTGTTCAAAGGTGCCGACTTCGGTGACACCGAAAACCTCTGCGGCCCAAGAGCCGTCATCCGGCCCCAACAATTCGGCCAGTTGGGCCGGCGTCCACACGTACGTCAAGCCCTCGTGTCCGTCGGAGTCGGCATCCAGCGACGAGGTGAACATGCCGTCGGCGCCGAGGTCGTCGATGAGGAACCGCGCCGTTTCACCGGCCACTCTGCGCGCCAGCGGGTCTGAGGTGCGGCGAGCCCAGTGCGCGTATGCCCGCAGGAGCAGGGCGTTGTCGTAGAGCATCTTCTCGAAGTGCGGCACCACCCACGCGGCGTCGACGCTGTAGCGCGCGAACCCACCTGCCAGCTGGTCGTAAATGCCGCCGCGCGCCATCGCCGTACAGGTCCGCTCGACCGCCTCGAGGGGCATCAGGTCATTGGTGCGTTCGTGGTTGCGCAGCAGCGCCTCCAGCATCGCTGACGGCGGAAACTTGGGCGCCCCAGACTGATTGGTGATGAAACCGGCGTTGACGGGATCCTCGTGCTGAAGCACTTCGGCGACGGCGTGATCACACAGCGACGGCTGAATCGGCGGTCCGCCCCGGGGTAGATCCGACACCATCGACCGCAACTCGCCGCTGATGTGGTCGGAGGTCTCCTCGACGTCGGCACGGCGGGTTCGCCACGTATCGGAGACGGCGGCGAGCAGCTGCAGGAAGTTGGCCTTGGGGTAATACGTACCGCAGAAGAACGGGCGGCCATCCGGCGTCAGGAAACAGGTCATGGGCCAGCCGCCCTGACCGGTCAGCGCGACAGTGGCGTTCATGTACACCGCGTCGATGTCGGGCCGTTCCTCGCGATCGACCTTGATGCAGACGAACCCCTCGTTCATCGCGGCCGCGACCTGCTCGTCCTCGAACGACTCGTGGGCCATCACATGACACCAGTGGCAGGCCGCGTATCCGACCGACAGCAGGATCGGCACGTCCCGTGCCGCCGCCTCTTCTAGCGCCTGCGGTGACCACTGCAGCCAGTGCACCGGGTTGTCGGCGTGCTGGCGCAGGTAGGGACTGGTGGCCCCGCCCAAGGTGTTTCGGCCGGCGTACTCAGCCGGACTCACGCTTGCTCTCGCCGTCGTCGGCAGGGTCGTCGGAGCCCCCGCCAGCCTGTTCGTCGGGCTCGTCGAAGGACTTCGGCAGCTTACGCAGATGACGGTTCATGGACCACACCAGCAGGAACGTGCCGATCAACAACAGCACGAGGACCAGGAGGCCGAACGGGCTCGCCTTACCGAAATCCGGACCGGTCTGGCGGGGGGGATCCTGAGCCAGCAGGGTGACGATGGTCAGCGCGATGTCGTTCATTCGTCGATCTCGATCCCTGCGAACAAGTCCGTCTCGGGCACAGACACCGGGACGCGTGACCGTGCCAGCTCGAATTCCTCTGTCGGCCAAAGCCGTTGCTGCCATTCGATCGGCGCGCGGAAGAAGTCGCCGTTGGGGTCGATCTGGGTGGCGTGCGCTCGAAGCGCGTCGTCTCGCTGGGCGAAGTACTTCGCGCACTCGACCCTGGTGGTCACCCGCTTCTCGAAGATGTCGTGATCGGCTTCCCAGTGCTTGAGCCATTTCTCGAAGGGGCCCACCTCACCGTGCTTGGCGAACTCGTCCTGAATCAGCTGCATACGCTTCCGCAGGAAGCCGTGGTTGTAGTACAGCTTCAGCACGTTCCAGGGCTCCCCCGCATCGGGGAACAGCATATGATCGCCCGCGGCCTCATATGCGGCGATCGACACCTGGTGGCACCGGATGTGATCGGGATGCGGATAGCCGCCGTTCTCGTCATACGTCGTCATCACGTGGGGCCGGAACTTGCGGATGACGCGCACCAGCGACTCGGTGGGCTCCTCGAGGGGCACCAGGGCGAAGCAACCGTCGGGCAGCGGTGGCGGCGGGTCGCCCTCCGGCAGGCCCGAGTCGACGAAACCGAGCCAGTGGTGCTCGACGCCCAGGATCTCGGCGGCCTTGGCCATCTCGTCGCGCCGGATCTCGGTCATCCGGCCGTGCACCTCGGGCAGGTCCATGGCCGGGTTGAGGATGTCGCCGCGCTCGCCCCCGGTCAGCGTCACCACCATGACGCGCACGCCCTCGTCCGCGTACCGTGCCGTGGCGGCCGCACCCTTGCTGGACTCGTCGTCCGGGTGTGCGTGTACCGCCATCAACCGCAGTTCACTCAACCTGTTCTGCCTCATCTATGTCCCGAAGATGTCGCCACTCGGCCCTTACCGATCACGTCGATCGATTTCAACCATTCCGAGTAGCCCTATAGTTCCAGTTCTGTAGATCCATCCGACCGACGGGCATGAAAACTAGATGATCGAGCGTCCCTCCGCGCGTTATGGGCGCCAGCGTCTGACCCGGCGCCGGCGGCGGTTGATCGCCGGTGGGCTGACCGCGCTGGTCCTGGTGGTCGGGGTGACGATCGCGGTCATCGCTTCGGGACGGTTCAGCAATGCGGTCAAGGGCGAACTGGGCGGTTACCGCCTGGTCGACGACGAAACCGTCGACGTCACGATCAGCGTGACGCGCGAGGATCCGTCCCAGCCGGTGGTGTGCATCATCCGGGCCCGTTCGATCGACGGCGGCGAAACCGGTCGCCGCGAGGTCCTGGTCCCGCCGGCCACCCAGCAGACCGTGCAGGTGACGGTCGCCGTCAAGTCCAACAAGCCGCCGGTCGTCGGCGACGTGTACGGCTGCGGCACCGACGTGCCGTCCTACCTGGTGGCTCCATAGACACCAGTACGAGACAACGCAACAAACGCCGAACTGCGAATACGTGAAAATCCGCTGTCCCCGCGGTGCTACGATGGATCGATACACGGTTCCCCGTTGGGACCGTGTATTGCTGCATTTAGTGCGCTGATTAGGCGTCGACGACGGTGGCAATACACGAAGAGCTCCCGGCGGCGCGACATGAAACCTACTTACGCGAAGAGCGCGAGAGCAACGAACGACAGGAGCGCGACATCATGACCGACACGCAGGTCACGTGGCTGACTGAGGAAGCACACGATCGGCTGAAGGCCGAGCTCGATCAGCTGATCGCCAACCGACCGGTCATCGCCGCGGAGATCAACGACCGACGCGAAGAGGGCGACCTGCGCGAGAACGGTGGCTACCACGCCGCCCGCGAGCAGCAGGGCCAGGAAGAGGCCCGCATTCGCCAGCTGCAGGAGCTGCTGAACAACGCCAAGGTAGGCGAGGCCCCCAAGCAGTCCGGCGTGGCGCTGCCCGGTTCGGTGGTCAAGGTGCAGTACGGCGACGACAAGAGCGATACCGAGACGTTCCTGATCGCCACCCGCCAGGAGGGTGTCAGCGACGGGAAGCTCGAGGTCTATTCGCCGAAGTCACCGCTCGGCGAAGCGCTCATCGACGCGAAGGTCGGCGACGTCAAGACCTACACGATCCCCAACGGCAACACCGTCAAGGTGACGCTCCTCAGCGCTGAGCCCTATCACTCCTGAGGCAGCCGCCTCGGCGCCCGCGCTACAGTCCGCACTATGGCGCAGATCGCCGAGGATCTCCTTCTGCTTCTACTCGACAACGCGTCGGCACAGCCCGGACTGGAACGCCACCGACGTGAGCGCGTACTCGCGGCGGCGGTGCTGCTGGATCTCGCGTACGCCTGCAGAATCCGGCCTGCGATGGCCGAAGACGCAGTCGAACCCGGTCGGCTGATCGCGCTGTCAGTGCCGGGTGTGATGGATCCGATTGCCGAGTCGGCGTTCCAGTTGCTGCAACGGCGGCCGCTGCGACCGGCGGCTGCCGTGAAGAAGCTGTCCAAGCGCACCGCCGATGATCTCACCCACTATCTGGAGCAGACCGGCCAGATTCGGCGTATTCGGTTGCAGTCCAACCGATTGACCCATCCCTACGCGTGGCCGCTGACGAACCGGCAGCGGGTGGATCAGGCGCGTTCGGCGCTGTTGGCCGCGCTGTTCGACCGACGGCCGCCGGCACCGGTGACAGCGGCGATCATCACCCTGCTTCACGCTGTCGACGGGCTGGGCGCTCTACTGTCGCTCAACGATCGCGGATGGCGGTGGGTGCACGCCCGGGCTGGTGAAATCGCAAGCGGCAGTTGGATCGACGAATCTCCGACGTCGATACGCGAAGTGAATCTCGTGGTCACCGCGTCGGCGTTGCGGCCCGTCCTAACCTAACGCCTGCGCCAGATCGGCGATCAGGTCCACCGAGTCCTCGATGCCGACCGACAGACGCACGAGATCGTCGGGCACCTCCAGTTGGGATCCCGCTGTCGAGGCGTGCGTCATCGCGCCGGGGTGCTCGATCAGCGATTCCACTCCGCCCAGCGACTCGGCGAGGATGAAGATCTCCGTACTCGCGCATAGCTTGCGGGCGGCGTCCGCACCGCCCCGCATACGCACCGACACCATGCCGCCGAAGCCGCTCATCTGCTTCGCGGCGACCTCGTGGCCCGGGTGACTCGGCAATCCCGGATACAGCACCGTCGCGATCGCCGGGTGATCCGCAAGGAATTCGGCGACCAGCGCCGCGTTTTCGCTGTGCTGGCGCATGCGCAGCACCAGGGTCTTGAGTCCGCGCATCGTGAGATAGGCGTCGAACGGGCCCGCCACCGCGCCCGCACCGTTCTGGAGGAACGCGAACGCGGTGTCGAGTTCTTCATCGCTGGTCAGCAAGGCGCCACCGACCACGTCCGAGTGGCCACCGATGTACTTCGTCGTCGAATGTAGGACGATGTCCGCCCCGAGTGTCAGGGGCTGCTGCAGCGCAGGCGACGCAAACGTGTTGTCCACCAACACTTTCACCTTCGACGACGACGCGATACCGGCGATACCCGCGATATCGGCGATCGACAGCAATGGATTGGTCGGCGTCTCCACCCAGATCAACTTGGTCTGCGGTGTGACCGCGGCGCGGACGGCGTCGAGGTCGGACAGTGACACCGCGGTGTAGTCGATACCCCACTGCGTGAACACCTTGTCGATCAATCGGAAGGTGCCGCCGTAGGCGTCGTCAGGCATGACGACGTGGTCTCCGGGCCGCAAGACCGCGCGCAGCGCGCAATCGGTGGCCGCCATCCCCGACGCGAACGCCCGACCGTACTGGGCCTCCTCGACGGCGGCCAGCGATGCTTCCAGTGCGGTACGGGTCGGGTTGCCGGTACGGGCGTACTCGTATCCGCCGCGAAGGCCGCCGACACCGTCCTGGGCGAAGGTGGAACTCGCGTAGATCGGGGCGTTGACGGCGCCGGTCGCCGGGTCGGGCCGAAAGCCTGCGTGGATGGCCTTGGTGGCAAGCCCCCTCGACCTGTGCTGTTCAGTCATCACCGATCAGGGTAGCGACGGGTCCTGCGGCTCGATCCACTGCGGGGGTGGCGGCGGCCCAGCACCCAGCGGGAGGCAGACGGTACCCACGATCTTGTCGGCCAACGTCTGCCGCTTCTTGTCCCACAACGGCCACAAATATCCGACGCAGCAGACGATTTGGTCCACGTAGTGGGCGATCTGGCGGACGAGCGACATCCAGAAGCCGATGGGCTGCCAGGTCTGCGCGCTGACGACGCGGAACTTCATCACCGACTTGCCGATGCTCTGGCCCGTTGCGCCCTGCCGATAGCAGAAGTTCCAGATGAAATAAACCACGCCCGGCAGCACCGCGATGAACTGGATCGACGTCCAGAAGTCAGACACTGCCGGGGAGCAATAACTCTGGCCGCTGCCATAGATGCTGTCGAGACACTCCACATCCCCCGCGACCACCAGACCGACGAGTGGAATCAGGAAGATCACCCAAATGGGGGTCCAGTCGATGAGGTTCGCGACCACCCGGGTACTCCAACGCGTGTACGCCTGCTTCGGCAGCACCGAGGCCGGCGGCGCGTGGTACGGATGCGGAGCGGGTGATGAAGCCGTCACGTGCGCCGATCTACAGCGGTACGCAGACGGTTTTGAGGAGCTTGTCGGCGATTGTCTGCCGTTTGGCATCCCACAGTGGGAACAGGAATCCGATGTAGCAGATGACGGCGTCGACACCGTGGGCGAGCTGGCGCAGAAGCGACTTGCCGACTCCGATCGGCTGCTGCGTCTGCTCGCCGACGACCTTGAAATCCATTATCTGTTTACCGATACTGGAGCCGGTATTACCCTGCCGCACAACGAAATTCCACAGCGTAAACGCCACGGCGACCAGTACACAGAGCGAGAAGATGATCCACGCCGTCGTCGAGGGTCCGTTTCTTCCGGTGGCGCAGAACGCCTCGGCCACACACAGAGTTTCGGTCGGCTGGAAGGTGTAGAGGACGACGCCACCGATGGCGGTGAGCAGGTACACCGGGATGCTGTCGATCACGTAGGCGAGCACTCGGGTGAACCACGGCGTGTAGTTACTTCCACTGACGACGGGCGCAATCGAGGGAACACCCTGCGCGAAATCACCCGCGGGTGGCTGTGGCGGCTGACTGGTCACGTTCGCCCTCACTGTCAATCCATCGCGACTGGTCGCAGCTTACAAATGTGACCGCGATGGCGCAGAGAGTCGCGAAGACCCGGTCTGCGCACATCTGCGCAGACCGGGTCTTTCACGATCACGGCGTCAGCGGAGCAATCTGGCCGTTGGTGAGCTTGCGGTAGGTGTACACCAGAAACAGCCCGGCGACCGGGATGGCAACGATCAGCCCGATCAAACAGGCCAACGTCCCGACGATCGTGATGGCGTAGATGACGAGTAGTGCGAGGATCACCGGAACAAAGTTGTTCTTGGTGATCTCGAAGCTCTGTTTGATCGCGTCAATGGGAGAGGCATTGCGATCGACGATGATCACGGTCGCAAAGAGCGTGAACAGCGACACCGCGATCCCACCGATGAAGCAGAAGGACAGGATTCCCGCCGCTATCCCGATGATCAGGGTCGCGACGATCACGCTGCCGACGTTTCTCGGCTTGAAGAACGACCCGATCGTCACCGGTTGTCCGTTCGCGATATCCAATAGGCCACCCAGGTAAGCCGATTGCATCGCCGCGGCGACCACCATCAGGATGAGGTATCCGACGATCAGCGCCAGGAAGCTCGCGAAGCCGAAGCTCGCCTCGTAGCTGTAACTGGTGCCGTAGGACTCATAGGTCTGCGTCGGCGCAAGAGCGAACGCCAGCCCGTAGACGGCACCGAGGAGAATGCCGACGATGAGGGCGTACACGAGCGCCGGGACGATCAGCGCCGCAGCGTTTTTGCTGAACTTGTTCCACGCCCACGAGAACCCCTCGCCTACGTTAAGGTCTTGTGCGCCAGGGAAACCCGGGCCCGCAGCCGGTGGATAACCGCCGGGCGCGCCCGGTTGCGGGTAGCCCGACTGCTGGCCGTAACCGCCCGGTCCAGGTGGCGGCGGTGCGTAACCACCACCGGGAGGCGGGGGTGGTGCGTAACCACCACCTGACGGCGGCGGGTAGTTACCACCCGGCGGTGGTGGTGGGTAGTTACCCCCCGGCTGGGGCGGTGGGTAGTTACCACCCGGCGGGGGCGGCGGGTAGCCGCCACCCGGTGGTTGCGGAGGAGGCGGTTGATCACTCATGGTTTGCCGTTCCTTTCCATGACTTCCATGACTTCCATGACTGCCGGATTTCACGATCCGGTTTCAATCCAAATCCCCACTGGCACCGTCGAAGTGGCAACCGCGGCCCAGGGCGACGACGCGGAGCGAGAGCTCCGTGAACGCTAGGAGTAACTAGTTGTCGCGCCGATGCCGACGACGACGTTGATGACGATCACGATCACGAACACGATGACGCCGGCGATCGCACCCCACACCGCGTACTTCTTTGCGTCGTCAGCCGCCTGCTGCGCTTCGGCTGCGCGCCCCTGTGCCCACAGACCGGAGACCTGAGTGGACTTCACGATCGACACGATTCCGAGTGGTAGACAGCACAACACCGTCACCAAAATGCCCCAGATCAGGTTGTTGTTCGGCTGTGCCGCGGGAGCGGGAGGGGGGTAGCCGCCGCTCGGTGGTGGCGGCGGCGGGTAGTTCCCTGGCGGCGGCGGAGGGTAGTTCCCGGGGGGCGGCGGGGGTTGTTCGGTCATGGGGCCTTCCAGTCATTGTCTTAGCTGGCAACGAGCGTGCTTACCCTACCGGAGAAGTGGGGTGCCGCAGAGGTTTCTGCGCGGAAGTTGATCATGTGGCGAATGAGCGAAATCCGCTGGTAACCGCCGGATCGGGAGCCCGCCACCCCAATTGTTTGCCAGCCTTTGCAAGTCCGACTACCGGACTCGACGACTGCTTCCCTCGGACAGAAAGCCCAGTAGGTCATGGCGGGTCAGGACGCCCACCGGCTTGCCCTCTTCCACCACCATCACGGCGTCGCACTCGCGCAATGTCTTGGCGGCGGTGCTGACGAGCTCTCCCGCACCGATCAGCGGCAGTGGCGGACTCATGTGCTGCGACACCGCATCTGCCAGGTTGGCGCGGCCCTCGAACACCGCGGACAGCAGTTCGCGCTCTGCGACGCTGCCCGCCACCTCACCCGCCATCACGGGCGGCTCGGCGCCCACCACCGGCATCTGTGAGACGCCGTACTCGCGCAGGATGCCGATCGCGTCGCGCACGGTCTCCGACGGGTGGGTGTGCACCAGGTCGGGCAGCGCACCCGACTTGCCGCGCAGCACCTCCCCGACGGTCGTCTCCTCGACAGAACCGTCGAGCCGGCTACGGAGAAAGCCGTAGGACGACATCCATCCGTCATTGAAAACCTTTGACAGATAACCTCTTCCGCCATCCGGCAGGAGGACGACCACTAGCGAATCCGGGCCCGCCTTCTCGGCTACCTTGATGGCGGCGACCACGGCCATGCCGCACGAACCACCGACGAGGAGGGCCTCTTCGCGGGCCAGCCTGCGCGTCATCTCGAATGAGTCCGCGTCGGACACGGCGATGATCTCGTCCGGCACAGTCGGGTCGTAGGCCGACGGCCAGAAGTCCTCGCCCACTCCTTCGACCAAGTACGGCCTGCCGGTGCCGCCGGAGTACACCGACCCCTCGGGGTCGACGCCGATGACCCTGACCGGGCCTTCTGGACGCCGCCCAGAAACCTCCTTGAGATACCGACCGGCCCCGGTGATCGTGCCGCCGGTGCCGACGCCCGCGACGAAATGGGTGACCTTGCCGTCGGTGTCCGCCCATACCTCGGGGCCAGTGGTCTCATAGTGGCTGGCGGGCCCCATGGGATTGGAATACTGGTCGGGCTTCCACGCGCCGTCGATCTCCTCGACGAGTCGATTCGAGACGCTGTAATAGCTGTCCGGATTGTCCGGCGCCACGGCCGTGGGGCAGACCACGACATCAGCGCCGTACGCGCGCAACACGTTCTGCTTGTCCTCGCTGACCTTGTCGGGGCAGACGAAGATGCATTTGTAGCCGCGCTGCTGCGCCACGAGCGCCAGCCCCACACCGGTATTGCCGGAGGTCGGCTCGACGATGGTGCCGCCGGGCTTGAGTTCGCCGCTGGCTTCGGCCGCGTCGATCATCTTGATCGCGATGCGGTCCTTGGAGCTGCCGCCGGGATTCAGGTACTCGATCTTGGCGGCGACGGTGCCCGCGCCGTCGGGGACGACGGAGTTCAGCTGTACCAGAGGGGTATTGCCGATGAGCTCACTGATGTGCCGTGCGATCCGCATGACTCCATCGTGTCAGGCGGGGCAGCGGGGTACCAGCTCAGGGTTTACCAGGTGGCTTCGCGGATGTAGTCGCCGATCTGGCGCAGCGACCGCTTCGCCTCGGGAACCGCGGGCGATGCCAGCTGGAACACGTGCATTTGACCCGGCCAGACGCGGACCTCGACGGGTACACCAGCGGCCGCCAGCCGTCGGGCCGCCTTACGCGCGTCGCTCACCAGAACTTCGGACCCCGACACATGAATCAGCGTGCGCGGCAGCCCCGGCTCGATGTGGTCGAGCGGCTCGTAGATCTCTTCTGGCTTTCCGTCGACCATGTGCCGACCCGCCGCCTCCTTGACCAAGTCCACCAAGGCGTAGAACGCGCGCGGCGGGAACATCGCATCGCTGTGGATATTCGGGTGGTTGGCGCGGCCTTCGTTGTCGATCTCGAACAGCGGCGACATCGTAACCATCGCTGCGGGGATTTCGCCTTCCAAGCCCTCGCGTTGCAGTTTCTCGGCGAGCGCCAGGGCCAGGTACCCGCCGGCGGAGTCGCCCGCCAGCACGATCTGATTGGGCTCATAACCCTTGAGTCGCAACCACTTATAGGCGTCGTAACAGTCGTCGAGCGCCTGACCGACGGAGTGCTTGGGGATCATCCGGTAGTTGACGACCAGCACCGGACAGTCGGCGTAACCCGACAGCGCGGTCACCAGCCGGCCGTGGGAGTTCACTCCGCACGTCAGGAATGCCCCGCCGTGCAGGTACAGAATCACGCCGCGCTTGCCGTCCGCAGGCAGTACGCCGCCCGCCCGCACGAGCTGTGCGGTGCATTTCGGCAAAGAAATCGTCGCGCGCACCGTGCCGGGGGCGGGACGCATGACCCGCGACGCAAAATCGACCAAACCCCAAGGCCAGGGCAGGCGCGGAGCGTAGCTTCCGATAGCTAGTGTCGGTCGGATTGTTAGCAGAGCCGCAAGAGAAGTGAGCCGCCCCGCGAGGCTCGGGCCGTCCTCGACGACCTCTACGGGTGCGCCGTCGCTGACTGGGAACTTGCGCGGTTTACGTACTCTAGCAGGCGTTTCGCCGACGCGAGACGCTGTGGCCACCTTACTGGGTGCCGTCATCGCCACCACTCCCTACGACTTTGTAGAGCCTCGGGCCGCCGTTTGCTTCAGCGTTACCGTTACCTTAGCTTGACAGGCTCTGTTCATTTCAACAATCAACGAGTCGATTTCGATACCGGACTTGATACCGCACTGTGATCCGCTGTCGTTGGTCGCCACGCGGATATCCCAGAAAATCCCTTCTAAACTTGTCACGTGGGCATACGTGTTCCGCGTAGGACAACGACGGTCGCCGTTGCGGCCGCGGCCACCCTCGCATCCACGGGCTCCGCATATGTGGGAGCCCGCAATCTGCTGAGCGGCCAGGCAGACAAGGCTCGCCGCGTCATACCGAAGGCGTGGGACGTGCCACCACGCGCCGACGGCGTCTACGCGCCCGGTGGCGGACCCGTGGAGAAGTGGCACCGCGGCGTCCCCTTCGACCTGCATTTGATGGTCTTCGGCGACTCCACCGCCACCGGTTACGGCTGTGATGACGCCGAGGAGGTGCCTGGCGTGCTCATTGCGCGCGGGCTCGCCGAAGTGTCGGGCGAACGCATCAGGCTGAGCACGAAAGCCATCATGGGCGCGACGTCGAAGGGGCTATCCGGGCAGATCGACGCGATGTTCGTCGCGGGCCCACCCCCGGATGCCGCGGTGATCATGATCGGCGCGAACGACATCACCCGGCCCAACGGCATCGGTCCGTCGGCGCGACGACTGGGCAGGGCGGTCGGGCGGCTACGGGCCAGCGGCGCCGTCGTCGTGGTGGGGACCTGCCCGGATTTCGGTGTGATCACCGCGATCCCCCAGCCGCTGCGGTGGGTGGCACGCAGTCGCGGGTTGCGCCTGGCGCGCGCCCAGGCGTCGGCCGTGCGCACCGCGGGCGGTGTGCCCGTGCCGTTCTCCGATCTGCTCACGCCCGAGTTCCGCAAGGCGCCCGAAGAGCTCTTCAGCCAGGACATGTTCCACCCGTCGGGCGCCGGTTACGCGCTCGCGGCGCAGCAGTTGCTCCCCGCTCTGTGTAATGCGTTGGGCGAGTACATCGATGGTGAACAGCCCGAAGATGCGCTGGAACCACGAAACGCCGAGGGTAGCTCGCTGCTGGCGCGGGTGGGCAACATCAGCCGGTTGTGGCGCCGCTCAACTGGGGTCCCCGCACCCATCGTGGTGCCCGCAAGTTAGGTTTGCTTCAGTTTCGATATCCGTCGAATACAAGGAGAAATCTCATGGCTGAAGCCGTCATCGTCGCCACTGCACGCTCGCCGATCGGCCGCGCCGTCAAGGGGTCGCTCGCCACGATGCGCCCCGACGACCTCGCGGCGCAGATGGTTCGGGCGGTGTTGGACAAGGTTCCCTCGCTGGACCCGAAGGACATCGACGACCTGATGATGGGCTGCGCGCAGCCCGCCGGTGAGGCCGGCTACAACATCGCCAGGGCGGTGGCCGTCGAACTCGGCTACGACTTCCTGCCGGGCACCACGGTCAACCGGTACTGCTCGTCGTCGCTGCAGACCACGCGGATGGCTTTCCACGCCATCAAGGCCGGTGAAGGCGACGTGTTCATCTCCGCGGGTGTCGAGACGGTGTCGCGGTTCGGCGTGGGTGCGGCCGACGGCGCGCCGAACTCGAAGAACGCGATGTTCGAGGAGGCCCAGGCGCGGACGGCCAAGCAGGCCGAGGGGGCCGACGAATGGCACGACCCGCGTGCGGACGGCCTGGTGCCCGATGTGTACATCGCGATGGGCCAGACCGCGGAGAACGTATCGCTGTACACCGGCATCAGCCGCGAGGACCAGGATCACTGGGGCGTGCGGTCGCAGAACCGCGCCGAGGATGCGATCAAGAGCGGCTTCTTCGAGCGCGAGATCGTGCCCGTCAAGCTGCCCGACGGTACGACCGTCACGACGGACGACGGCCCGCGCGCGGGCACCACGTACGAGGCTGTTTCGCAGCTGAAGCCGGTGTTCCGCCCCAACGGCACCATCACTGCGGGCAACGCGTGTCCGCTGAACGACGGTGCGGCCGCGGTCGTCATCATGAGCGACACCAAGGCCAAGGAATTGGGCCTGACGCCGTTGGCGCGCATCGTGTCCACGGGTGTGTCGGGGCTGTCGCCGGAGATCATGGGCCTCGGCCCGATCGAGGCGATCAAGAAGGCGCTTGCCAAGGCGGGCAAGACGATCAGCGACATCGACCTGGTCGAGATCAACGAGGCGTTCGCGGTGCAGGTGCTCGGGTCGGCGCGCGAACTCGGCATCGACGAGGACAAGCTGAATGTGTCCGGCGGCGCGATCGCGCTGGGTCATCCGTTCGGCATGACCGGAGCGCGTATCACCGCCACGCTGCTGAATAACCTTGCAACGCACGACAAGACGTTCGGCATCGAGTCGATGTGCGTGGGTGGCGGCCAGGGCATGGCGATGGTGGTCGAACGCCTCAGCTAGCTTTCGTTGACTCTGCGTAACGCCGTAGTGTGCACTCAGATCGCAAATCGAGCCGACTTCAGGCGATTTCGCGATCTGAGCGCACACTAGACGGCCACGCCCGGCGGACACGGTTGACGATGTCGGCCGGATGGGCGCCCGCCACGACTCGAATATGGGTCCAGCCGCGGTATGTGATGAATTCCGATCGCACGATGTCCTTTCCGAACGCCGGACGCTGGCGATGGTGATCACCGTCGTACTCGACGGCGATCATGACGTCTTCCCAACCCATATCGAGGAAATAGCGGGGACTGCCGAAGTCGTCGAGAATTGGGATCTGCGTTCGCGGTCGTGGAAATCCGGCGCGAACGAGTAGCAATCGAAGCCAGGTCTCCCGCGGCGACTCGGCGCCCTCGTCGCACCAGTCCAGGGCTGATAGCAGCCGAGGTATGCCGGGAGATCCCCGATGCCGACCGGCGAGTTCCTCGACGGTACTGCGGTCGAAGCGGGTGGCATTACCTAGCGCATCCAGTCGCGAAATCCCCGTGTCGCCGCGGATCAGTCGCCCGACGTCGAATGCGGTGCGCTCCGGTGTGGTCACCGCGATTCCGGCAATCAGCTGGCTTTCGCCAGGGCCCAACCGATCTCTTCGGGTCGTGATCCCATCGGGCGACCGTGCGTTCGCCCAGATGAGCTCGATCGGAATGTCATCGGCGATCCACTGCGCCCCATGCATCGCCGCGGCCGCCTCGCCCGCAACGACGCCCCGCCGTCGCGTCCACAGCCATGCCCCCCTCGTCCGTTGCGCCAACGTCGGCGGTGCATCGCCAGCGAGGTAGACGTCGGGATACACAGCACGGAAACGCGTACGCAGTTGGTGCTTGTTTCTGACGGTGCCGTCGCGCAGGGCCTCACTGCCGAGGAAGGGATTGTCCACGCCCGCACTGTGGTCAGGCGATCAGACGCGTTCCGCGGCATAACGAAACACACCACCGCCGGATGTGGATGAATCAGGGATTGTGGAGACACGAAAAAAGCCCGGCACATTTCGTGCCGGGCCTTTCGCGGTGACTGCTAGTCGCTGTTGAAGTACGACAGCAGCCGCAGGATCTCGAGGTACAGCCAGACCAGCGTGACGGTCAGGCCGAGGGCGACGCCCCACGCGGCCTTCTCCGGCGCACCGGCGCGAATCAGCTGGTCGGCCTGGTCGAAGTCGATCAGGAACATGAAGGCCGCCAGTCCGATGCAGACCAGCGAGAAGATGATCGCCAGTGGACCACCGCTGCGCAGGCCAAAGCCCTCGCCGCCGCCGACACCGAAGATCGCGAGCACGAAGTTGAGCAGCGCGATGGCCACCACGCCGAACAGGGCCGCGACCATCATTCGCGTGAACTTCGGCGTCACCCGAATGGCGCCGGTCTTGTAGACGACGAGCATGCCGACGAACACACCGACGGTTCCGAAGATCGCCTGCGCGATCATTCCGGGGCCACCGGTGGAGACGAGGTTCGCGAACAAGAACGACGCGGCGCCCAGGAAGAGGCCCTCGAGCGCGGCGTAACTCAGCACGATCGCCGGGTTGTCCTGCTTGCGTCCGAATGTCGCAATCAACACCATCGCCAGACCGCCGAGGGCGCCGACGAGCACGAACGGCATCATCAGCGCGACGTTCTGCGCCACCAGGAAGTACGACAAGACGCCGACAGCCGTCACCACCGCAAGGGTGATGCCCGTCTTGGTGACGACATCGTCGATGGTCAGCGGCCGGGAGACACCCGTCTGCCGCTGGTCGGGATACTGCGTCACATATGGATCGGCCTGTACCGCCTGCGCACCGTAGCCTGCGGCTCCGGTACCAAACTGCGCATAGCCACCCTGCCCCTTGGGCAAGGAACGAAATACCGGGTTGCTGGACTCCCGCACCGTCGGTTCCTCTCTGATGCTTGGTTCGACTCGTTGACGAACACTCGATCAACGACTGACGATCCCGGACGGTTCCCGAAAGAACCTCCCAGGGTCTTCACAGGAAACCCTACCCGGCGAAGCTCCAGGCGGGTTGACGATCTAGATTGCATTCCGTGGACGAAAACGAGGATGTCCTAGTAAAGGTGCGGCAGGGCGTCGGCCTCATCACCCTCAACCGGCCCAAGGCCATCAATTCGCTCACCCATCCGATGGTCAACGCGATCTCACCCGTGCTGACCGATTGGGCAGCCGACGACAATGTCCAGACCGTCGTCATCGACGGTGCAGGTGAACGTGGCCTGTGCGCGGGCGGCGACCTCGTCGCGCTCTATCACAGCGCCCGTGCCGAAGGCCCCGACAAAGGCAAGGTCGCCCGAAGCTTCTGGTACGACGAGTACCGCCTCAACGCCCAGATCGGCCGGTTCCCCAAGCCTTATGTCGCCCTGATGGACGGCATCGTGATGGGCGGTGGTGTCGGCATCGCCGTACACGGCAGCGTCCGCGTCGTCACAGATACCACCAAGATGGCGATGCCCGAGGTCGGTATCGGCTTCATCCCCGATGTCGGCGGCACGCTCATCCTGTCGCGCGCCCCGGGCCTGCTCGGGCTGCACGCCGCCCTCACGGGTGCGACGTTCGGCGCAGGTGACGCGATCGCCATGGGCTTCGCCGACCACTTCGTGCCGCACGATGCGATAGCCGCGTTCAAGGAAGCCGTCATCGTCGACGGCGTCGACGGCGCCCTCACCGCCTACGCGGCCGAGGCGCCCGCGAGTCAGTTTCTGGCGCAACGGGAATGGATCGACCGGTGCTATGCCGAGGCGACCCCGCTCGAGATCGTCGCCGCACTACGCGCCGAAGACACCGACCCCGCCACCGAAGCCGCCGACCTGATCGAAGCCAAATCCCCCACCTCGGTGTCTGTTGCGCTGGAAGCCGTGCGACGAGCCGCCAAGCTCGACACACTGGAAGACGTGCTGCGCCAGGAATACCGGACCACATGCGGGGCGCTGCGCAGTCACGATTTCGAAGAGGGCATCCGCGCTCAGGTCATCGACAAGGACCGCAATCCCAAATGGTCGCCCGCCTCGCTGGCGGCCGTCACCCCCGCCGACGTCGAGTCCTACTTCGCGCCGGCCGATCGCGAACTGGAGTTCTCATGAGCTACGAGACCATTCTGGTCACGCGCGACGACCGCGTCGGCACCATCACGCTGAACCGCCCGAAGGCGCTCAACGCGCTCAACAGCCAGGTGATGAACGAAGTCGTCTCGGCCGCAGCGGAATTCGACAACGATCCGGATATCGGCGCGATCATCGTCACCGGCAGCGGCGAGAAGGCCTTCGCCGCCGGCGCCGACATCAAAGAGATGGCCGAACTGTCGTTCGCCGACGTGTTCTCCTCAGACTTCTTCGCGGCGTGGGGCAAGTTCGCCGCGACGCGGACGCCGACCATCGCCGCGGTCAACGGCTACGCACTGGGCGGCGGTTGCGAGCTCGCGATGATGTGCGATCTGCTGATCGCCGCCGACACCGCGAAATTCGGTCAGCCCGAGATCAAGCTCGGCGTGCTCCCCGGTATGGGCGGCTCGCAGCGTTTGACCCGCGCCATCGGCAAGGCCAAGGCGATGGACCTGATCCTCACCGGGCGCAACATGGACGCCGACGAAGCCGAACGCGCAGGCCTGGTGTCCCGCGTCGTGCCCGCGGACACGCTGCTCGACGAGGCCAACAAGGTCGCCAAGGCCATCGCCGGGATGTCGCTGTCAGCGTCGCGGATGGCCAAGGAGGCCGTCAACCGCGCCTTCGAATCGACGCTGGCCGAGGGACTGCTCTACGAACGCAGGCTCTTCCACTCCGCCTTCGCCACCGACGACCAGACCGAGGGCATGAACGCGTTCACGGAGAAGCGCCCACCGAACTTCCGCCACCGTTAATCTGCGTGGGTGACAGACACCGCTGAGGCTGTTGAGGACGCGCCGCCGCAGGAGGAGTCGCCCCCCAAGCCGGATTGGTGGGTCCGCCGTTACACGTTCTTCGGAACGGCACTCGGGCTTGTCTTCATCTGGTTCTCCTTGACGCCCTCGCTGCTGCCGCGCGGGCCCCTATTCCAAGGCATCGTCAGCGGCGCCGCTGGTGCGATCGGATACGGCCTCGGGGTGTTCGGGGTTTGGCTCGTGCGCTATATGGGATCGAGGGACTCCAGCCCACCGGCGCCGCGGTGGGCCTGGCTGACACTCGTGGGAGTCGGGGTCATATGCCAGATCCTGATGATCTTCTACTTCCACAGGTGGCAGGACGAGGTCCGCGACCTCAACGGCGTACCACGCCTGGAGTTCTGGGACTACCCCTGGTGCGCATTCCTGTCCATCGTGGTGCTCTTCATCTTCGTCGAGATCGGCCAGCTCATCGGCAGGTTGGTGCGCTTCCTGGTCCGCCAGCTGGAACGCGTTGCGCCGCCACGTGTTTCGGCTGTGGTGGTGGTGGTCCTGCTGCTTGCGCTGAGTATCGCGCTGCTCAACGGCGTGGTGGTGCGTTTCGGTATGAGCGCCTTGAACAAGACATTCGCCGCGGCCAACGACGAGACCGATCCCGAGTTCGCGGCGCCGACGTCCCCATTGCGTTCAGGCGGTCCCGGCTCGGCGATGTCATGGGAATCGTTGGGCCACCAGGGGCGGGTGTTCGTCTCGGCAGGACCGACCGTCGACGACCTCACCGAGTTCAACGGCCGGCCCGCCATCGAACCGATCCGCGCCTATGCCGGACTGCATTCGGCGGACGGCATCAAGGCGACGGCGGCGCTGGCCGCCCAGGAGTTGCAGCGCAAGGGCGGGCTCGATCGTGCGGTGGTCGCCGTCGCGACGACGACCGGTACCGGCTGGATCAATGAGGCCGAGGCCTCGGCGCTCGAGTACATGTACAACGGCGACACGGCGATCGTGTCCATGCAGTACTCGTTCCTGCCGAGCTGGCTGTCGTTCCTCGTCGACAAGGAGAACGCCCGACAGGCGGGGCAGGCGCTGTTCGAGGCGGTCGACGCGCTGATCCGCGAGATGCCGGAGGCTCAGCGGCCACGGCTGGTGGTGTTCGGTGAGAGCCTTGGCTCGTTCGGCGGCGAGGCACCGTTCCTGGCGCTGAACAATCTCATCGCCCGCACCGACGGTGCGCTGTTCTCCGGCCCGACGTTCAACAACACCATCTGGACTCAACTCACCCGTGATCGCGACGCGGGCTCGCCGGAGTGGCTGCCCACCTTCGACAGGGGCGAGAACGTCCGCTTCGCCGCGCGCTCGGACAATCTGAACCGGCCGGAAGGGGCCGAGTGGGGCAATCCCCGCGTGGTGTACCTCCAGCACGCGTCGGACCCGATCGCCTGGTGGAATCCGGATCTGTTGTTCGCCGAACCGGATTGGCTCAAAGAACCGCGCGGCTATGACGTGTCGGGGCGCATGCAGTGGATACCGATCGTCACCTTCCTACAGGTTTCCGCGGATATGGCGGTGGCCGTCGACGTGCCCGACGGTCACGGCCACGTCTACGTCAAGGACGTCGCCAACGCCTGGGCGGCGATCCTGGAGCCGCCGGGCTGGACGCCGCAAAAGACGGAGAAGCTGCGCCCGCTACTGTCCAACGACGAAAACGCTTAGACGAGAACGCCTTCGGCCTTCAGCGCGTGGTAGCCACCGATGACGTCGGTGGAGCGGTGCAACCCCAGGTCGAGCAGGGCTGCAGCGGCCAGGCTGGACGTGTAGCCCTCCGAGCACAGCACCACCCATTCGACGTCGTCGTCCACGGCCTGCGCAAGACGGGCGTCACTGGTGGGGTCGCAACGCCATTCGAGCACGTTGCGTTCGACGACCAACGCCGCCGGAACGTCGCCCTCGCGGTCGCGCTGGGCCTGAGGCCGGATGTCGACCAGCACCGCGCCACGGGCCAGCGCCGCGGGCACGTCCTGCGCGCTCATCCTGGTCAGCCTGCTGCGGGCGTCGTCGAGAATGCGGTCGATGCGGCTACCCAACGTCGCTGTCATCCTTCCGGCTCATCCGTGAGTTCGGTGCGCTTGCGGCGCAGCGTATTCCGGTGCGTGACCTCGTAGTACGACATCGCGGTCAACGGTGGCGAGTATGCGTGCACACTCAGCGTCGGCGCCACCCGAGCGGCGGGCGCAACCGGTGCGGCGGTGTGGCGATCGGGCGTCCACACCACGTCGTGAACCCAGCCCAGCGGAAACGCAGCCTGATCCCCCGCGTTCAGCCGCCGGCGCTTGAATACCCGACCGTCCCAGCGAGTTTCCTTCAGCGCGCCGGACACCACGGTCAGCGCTCCGAGCGAGCCGCCGTGGTCATGCAGCTCGGTCGAGCGGTCCGGGACCCAGCTGATCAACCAGACGTCGAGTTCTTCGTCGCCGTGCAGCCGCGTGAACCAGCGGTCGTTCGCCGGCAGGCCGCCGGCTGGCAACAGATCGTCGTAGCGGCCGGACAGCACGTCGTCGGCGTACCGGTCAGTGGCGTACAGCAGATCGGGTGGGCGCAGCCGAGTGGGCAGCGACAAGGTGGAAACCATGAAGACTCCAGCAATGACGAACGGAAAGGGATCGGGGCACGCGCGTCAGGCGCAACAGTCCCCGTCGCACATCAGCAGGTATCCGGTCGTCACAGGGGCAGTCTGGCATGTCAAACCGATCCTGACGGCTGCGCTGAAGCCCTGTGGCGTTAACGCCACGGTCAACAACCTGGTCAGGCGGCCACGTGCACGGCGGCCCGCAAGATTCACGGTGATCCGAAGTAGACGGGTGCCGATCGCGGCGACGCGGCCATTGCATACATTGGCCGTATGCGCAGGCATTTCCGTTGGGCCGCCCACGCGGTGGCACTCGTGGTCGTCGGCACCGCAATAGCCACCGGGTGCTCGTCCGGAGATGACGGTGAACCGGTCACCTCGACGCCGGAGACGACGTCCGCCACGGAACCCTCCGACACGCCCACCGCAGCACCCGGCGATGTCGCGGTCTCCCCCGGCGGCGTCACGACCGCCGTCGGGGCGCCTGCGGACTCCACCGAAGACGAGTACTTCAAGGCGTGCCAGGCGGCGCGCGACTGGATGGGCAAGCAGGGCGGTGACCCCAAGTCGCAACTCGAGCCCTATCTGAAGAGCGTGCAAAGTGCCGACGCCGCTCCCGGACCGGGAACGTTCGGCACGCCGTGGTCTGCGCTCCCACCGGAGCGGCAGGCCGCGGTGATCGTGGCTGCCCAGGCCGCCGCGGACGCCCTGTGCGGATAAGCGCAGAATGACCTCATGGCCGGCAAGCGAGTGGCCCTCGCCCTCGGCAGCGGAGGAGCGCGCGGTTACGCCCACATCGGGGTGATCGACGAGCTGCAAGATCGTGGCTTCGAGATCGTCGGCATCGCGGGGTCGTCGATGGGCGCCCTCGTGGGTGGGCTGCAGGCCGCCGGCAAGCTCGACGATTTCGCCGAATGGGCCAGGGCGCTCACCCAGCGGGCGATCCTGCGCCTACTCGATCCGAAGATCACCGCCGCGGGGGTCCTGCGTGCCGAGAAGATTCTCGACGCGGTCCGCGACATCCTCGGTGAAGTGACGATCGAAGAGCTGCCGATCCCGTACACAGCGGTCAGCACCGATCTGCTGACGGGAAAATCGGTATGGCTGCAACGCGGGCCCGTCGACGCCGCGATCCGGGCGTCGATCGCCATTCCGGGAGTGATCGTGCCGCACGTGCTCGACGGCCGGCTGCTGGCCGACGGCGGCATCCTCGATCCGCTGCCCATGGCGCCGATATCGGCCGTCAACGCCGACCTGACGATTGCGGTGAGCCTGGCCGGCAGCGAGGCGGGCGGCGACGAGCCCGAGGGCGACGGGCCAAGGGCGACTACGGAATGGCTGGGCCGGATGTGGCGGAGCACGACGGCGCTGTTCGACACCGGCCAATCCGAAGAGAGCGAGAACAAGCTCGTCGACACCGCCAAAGAGGCGGGCGCAAGAGAGGTATCGGTGCCACGGCTCGGCAGCTTTGAGGTGATGAACCGGACGATCGACATCGCGCAGGCCGCACTGGCCCGCCACACGTTGGCGGCCTATCCCCCCGACGTGTTGATCGAGGTGCCGCGAACCGCATGCCGCAGCCTGGAATTCCACCGTGCCGCAGAAGTCATCGACATCGGCCGCGCACTCACCGCCGCTGTGCTCGATGGGCTGGAGAAACCCGAAACCGTTTCCGCCGAGGCCTGATTCAGCGGTGCAGGAAGGCCGCGACCTCGGCCGCCACCCGCCTGCCCTGCTCACGTCCCGCCACCGCGGACGGTGCGCGACAGGCCGGATCCAACGGATTGGGACCGAAGGCTGTCAGCGACTCGTCGTCGGCGAACACCGCGAACACCGCGCCGGAGAAGTCGTCGACCTCCTCGACCGCTCCGGTGCCGAACGGTGATGGGGACGTCCGGCCCTGTGGCAGTAGCGCCACCACGACATCGCAGTCGGCGGCGAGTTCGAGATTGACGGTGCTGCCGACCCCGCCGTCCATGAATCGTCTACCGCCGATCGTGACGGGCGGCCAGACGCCAGGCACCGCACAGCTGGCGGCCACAGCGTCGACCAGATTCACCCCGGAGTTGCGATCGAGGGTCACCAATTCACCTGTGGCGGTGTCGATTGCGCTGATACGCAGTGTTTGTTCCGGCCATTCGTGCTCGGGTAACCGGTGTTCGATCACCTGACGCCGGACGATCTCCGGCACGGTCTTCGTCGACAGGGCGACGCTGCCGATCCTCTGCAGCTTCTCCTCTTTGGAGCCGGGTTGCGTCACTGCCGCAAGGAACAGTTCGGTGATCTCCTCGATGCCGACGTCGGGGTTGCGCTCGGTCGTCGACGTCTCCAGTTGCCGCTCGAACAGCGCGTCGAGACCGAGGCCACTGATGAGCTGGGCGGCCACCGTCGACCCCGCTGACGTGCCGACCAACACGTCGCTGTTGAGCAGGGCCTCGGCCGTCTCCGGCGCTTCGTCGGCGATGCCGCGCAGGACGCCCGTCTCCCACGCGATTCCCGCCAGACCGCCACCTGCCAGCACCAGTGCCCGTTTCGTCACGGGAACCGAGTCTGCCAGGCTGCCCAAAAGGTGCGGCGGCTAAGGTCTGGCCATGGTCCGCGGTGTCGTTGTCGCAGCTCTGGCAACACTGGTCCTTGCAGGCAGTCCGTCGGCCGTAGCCCAACCACCCGCACCGCCGGTCCCGATCATCCCGCTGCCCGTCCAACCGGCCAACGTCGGCGACCTCAAACGTGACGCCGTCGCGTACTACGACAGCGGCGCCTACCTGACGAACCTGCAACAGGCCGCGGCACCCGCGGTGGCGTGGATCAACGAGCAGGCCCCGCGCGTCGCGAGGCCCGCAATCGTCCTCGATATCGACGAAACCTCGTTGTCCAACTGGGAAGTCATCAAGGCCAATGACTTTGGCCGCGTCTACAACGGTCCATGTGACGACCTGCCGCACGGACCGTGCGGATTGCAGGCGTTCGGCCGACTCGCACAGTCGACGGTGATCCCGCCGACGATGGATGTGTTCACCACCGCCAAGCTGCGCGGCGCCGCAGTCTTCTTCATCACCGGCAGGCAGGAGTCGTGGCGCGCGGCAACCGAACAGAATCTGCAGGCGGTCGGCTACACCGGCTATGAACGGTTGATCATGGAACCGGCGGGCTCACTCTATGTTTCCGCCGCCGACTTCAAGGCCCCACAGCGAGCACAGATCGAGGCACAGGGCTACACGATCATCGCCAACGTCGGAGATCAGCCGTCGGACCTGGCCGGCGGGCACGCACAGCAGACATATCTACTGCCCAACCCTTTCTACCGCATCCCCTAGGAGTGACATGGCCGACACGATGAGGGCGCAACGCTTCTACGCTGACACCAAAACGTTTGCGGTAGAAGATGTTCCGATACCCGAGCCCGGACCGGGAGAGGTGTTGGTCAAGGTCGCGTTCTGCGGCATCTGCCATTCCGACCTGAGTCTGATCAACGGCACGTTCCCGGCCATGCGCCCGGTGGTCACCCAGGGCCACGAGGCGTCGGGGACCATCGCCAAGTTGGGCCCGGACGTCACCGGGTGGGCCGAAGGCGACCGGGTGGTCGTGGCCGCGGGCAGGCCGTGCACCCAATGCGCGAACTGCCGCCGCGGCAACGTCACGAACTGCCTGGCCATCCAGCTGATGGCGTTCGCCTACGACGGGGCGTGGGCCGAGTACACCGTCGCGCAGGCCGCCGGCCTGACCCGGGTGCCCGACAACGTCCCGCTCGAGCAGGCCGCGATCCTGGCCGATGCGGTGTCGACGCCGTTCGGCGCCGTCGTGCGCACCGGCAAGGTCGGCATCGGCGAATCGGTCGGCGTATGGGGTGTCGGCGGGGTCGGAACCCACATCGTGCAGCTGGCCCGGCTGGTCGGTGCCGCGCCGGTGATCGCCGTCGACGTCAAGCCGGCGGTGCTCGAGCGCGCCGTCGAACTCGGTGCGGACCATGCGTTCGACGCCCGCGACGAACGACTCTCGGAGAAGATCGCCGAGCCCACCGGCGGGCGCAAGCTCGACGTCGCGTTCGACGCGGTGGGCCTCGCGTCGACGTTCGAGCAGGCGCTCGACAGCCTGACGGTCGGCGGCCGTCTCGTCGCGGTTGGAATGAGCGCCGAGCCCGCCTGCGTTGGAAGCACCAGCATGTTCGCACTCACGCAGAAGCAGGTCCTCGGCCACCTCGGCTACCAGAACGTCGACATCGAAACGCTGGCCACGCTGGTTTCCCGTGGCCGACTGGACATCTCGCGCTCGATCAGCGACGTCGTCTCCCTCGAGGACATCGCGGTCGGCATCGAAAGGCTGCACAGCCAGGAAGGCAACCCGATCCGCATTCTGGTCCAGCCGTGACGGGTGACCTGCGGGGCCGGGTCGCGCTGCTGACCGGCGCGTCGGGCGGTATCGGCAAGGCGATCGCGCGACGACTCGCCGACGAGGGCGCTGACCTGTGCCTGTCCTACGGGCAGCACGCCGACGATGCCGAAGAGGTCGCGGCCTATGCGCGAGACCAGGGGCGGCGGGTCACCGTCCTCGCCGCCGATCTATCCGATCCGGAGGCACCGGCCGCCCTCGTCGCGCATGCGGTCCACGAACTGGGCCCGGTCGACCTGCTCGTCCCCAATGCGGGCACGGCCGACATCAAGGGGTGGCAGAAGATCGATCTGGCGTCGTGGAACGCGACGATTGCGGTCAACCTGACCGCTCCGTGGTTGTTGGCGCAACAGGTTCTGCCCGCGATGATCGAGCGGAAGTACGGACGCATCCTGTTCATCTCATCGGTCGCCGCCCTCACCGGCGGCGTGGTCGGGGCCCACTACGCCGCGAGCAAGGCAGGACTGCACGGCCTGATGCACCACCTCGCACCGCGCGTCGCGGCCGACGGAGTGACGGTCAACAGCCTGGCCCCCGCGCTGGTGGGCGAGACGAAGATGTTTCCAGCAGACCTGGAGACCGGCACTCCCCCGATCCCGATCCCCGTCGGACGCATAGGCCGGCCCGACGAGGTGGCCGACATGGCAATCGCCATGCTGCGCAACGGTTATCTGACCAACAAGGTCGTCACGCTCGACGGCGGCATTCTGCCGCGCGACTAGCTCAGCCGGGGCGCCGCCTTGCCGCTGATGAGTGGCAGATCGAGATAGGTGGCGATGCCCGGTTCGGCGGCGCACACCGCGGGCACCGAGTTCACGCAGTGCGCGGCGGTGCCGACGATCCCGTACTCCGGACCCTCGCCGCCCACCGCCGACTGAAATCCCTTCACCGTGATCGAAATATCGGGATTACCGCGAACCTCCATCTCGTAACGCTGTCCTTCCGGGCCGAATGTCCATGGCGGATCGAGCTTTTCTTCGCCCATGAGCCAGTTCACGGTGACGCGGACGACGACCTCGTCGCCGACAAGCGCCTCCCAGTGGAACTTTCGGCCGGCGACCTGGCCGGGCTCGATCACGCCGATCGGCGATTCGATAGGTGCTGTGGCGACGGCGATCTCCTGCGACGAACGCACTTTCGGGTCGGCGTTGAAGCCCGCCTTGTCGACGATCATCCGCACCGCCTGGATGAAGCCGCCGTCGAGCAGCTTCTGCATGGGTCCGCTCAGGGCCTTGTCGGGCACCTCTCCGAACCCCATCACATGGCGGACGACATCGGGTGCTTCGTAGGTGCGCAAGTCGGAATACTCCTCGGCGCGAACAAAAGTCACACCCGTGGAGAACGCCGAGAACAGCAGCGGGAACTTCTCGCTGATACCGCCGGGCGCCATGCCGGTGCCGTGCAGCGTCGAGTTGCCCTCGATCGCGGCGTCGCGAAGGGCCGCCGACTGCCGCTCGCTCGGATACACCCAGCCGACCGGAGTGACCACGTTCTTCCCCGACCGCAGCAGCGCGGCGACCTCATCGGGATTGGGCAGCAGCGGCGAATAGATGACGGCGTCGGCGTCGAGCGCCAGGATCTCGTCGACGTTGTTGGTCGCGGTGACGCCAAGTGGCTCTTCGCCGATGAGTTCGCCGACGTCCTTGCCCGCTTTGTCGGCCGAGTGCACCCAGCAGCCGACGAGCTCGAGCTCGGGATGCTCCAGCACGCCCTTGATGGCGGCGACTCCGACGCCGCCCGTCGCCCACTGCACGACCTTCAGCGCCATACCGCCTCCTCGCAACTAGAACACGTTCTACTTAGGTCTACACGACGGAGACTTCGTGCGCGGCGATCTGCGCGAGTACGGCGCGGGGCCCCCGATTTCGCGTCATGAGTGCGTGTCGCGCCGGTTCGCGATAGAACTTCGGTGATGGGTTCGGTCAAGATCGGCTTTGGCGTCCTGGGGCCACTCCAGATGACGGTCAACGCTGCGCCGGTGACGCTGGGCACGCCGAAGCTGCGTGCCGTGCTCGCGATGCTCGTCATGAATCGGAACCGCCCGGTGTCCACCGATTCCCTGATCACCGCCGCATGGGAAGAGGGACCGCCGGCGGAGGCCAGGGCCAGCCTGCACTCCTACATCTCGAATTTGCGCAAGCTGGTCAGCACCGCGGGCGCGGACCCGAAGCAGGTGTTGGTCAACGCGCCGCCGGGCTATCGGCTGAACGCCGCCGACGCGGACTGCGACATCGGCCGATTCGTGGTCGAGAAGGCGGCCGGAGTGCACGCCGCGGCGGCCGGCCGTTTCGAGGAAGCCAGCAGGCACCTGACCGATGCCCTGGCCGAATGGCGCGGACCGGTCCTCGACGACCTGCGCACCTTTCAGTTCGTCGATGTGTTCGCGACCGCGCTCACCGAGGACAAGGTCGAGGCGCACACCGCGCGGGCTGGAGCCGAAATCGCTTGCGGGCGTGCCTATGCCGTCATCTCCGAGCTGGAGAGCCTCACGGTCGAGTATCCGTACCGCGAGCCGCTGTGGGCGCAGCTGATCACCGCCTTCTATGCGGCCGAACGCCAGTCCGAGGCGCTGGACGCCTACCAGCGGCTGAAGACCACCCTGGCCGAAGACCTGGGCATCGACCCCGGGCCGACGGTGCGTGCGCTGCACGAGAAGATCCTCCGGCAGGAGCCGCTGGACGTGAAGCAGGCCGCGAAGACGACAGCCGTGCACCAGGTCAACGACATCGACATGCGGACGGCGGTCAATGCGACGGCGGCGCTGGCGACCTTGCGCTCGGCGGCTGGGCGCGCGTATCGCCTGACGGCGACGGCGACCCGGATCGGGCGGCTATCGGACAACGACATCGTGCTCGACGACAACAATGTCAGCCGCCACCATGCGGTGATCATCGACACCGGAACCAGCTTCGTGATCACCGATATGCGCTCGGCAAACGGCATCGACGTGCGGGGAGAGCGAATCCGGGGCACCGCGACCCTGGGCGACGGCGACACGATCCGCATCTGCGATCACGAGTTCACGTTCGAGATCGAGCCGCGCCCGGCCTAGCGAGGAATTAGGGTGTCTTTGCCAGCAATTCATATCTGAGGAGAAACCGATGAGCGATTCCGAGCAGGGGTCTCGCGTTGGTTCCCAGATCGGCCCATACAAGTTGCGCCGTCTGCTGGGCAAGGGCGGCATGGGCGAGGTCTACGAAGCCGAGGACACGGTCAAGGACCGCATCGTCGCGCTGAAACTGTTGCCCGAGTCGGCGTCGACGGATCCGGTGTTCCGTAAGCGGCTGCAGCGCGAGGCGCACGCCGCCGGTCGGCTGCAGGAGCCGCACGTCGTACCGATTCACGACTACGGCGAGGTCGACGGATTCCTGTTCGTCGACATGCGCATGATCGACGGCACCGACTTGCGCAAGGTGCTGAAGGGCTACGGACCCATGACGCCGGCGCGGTCGGTGGCGATCGTGCGCCAGATCGCATCGGCGCTCGACGCCGCCCACGAAGCGGGGATCACCCACCGCGACGTGAAGCCCGAGAACATCATCCTCAACCGTGAGGACTTCGCATACCTGGTCGATTTCGGCATCGCCAACGCCGTGACCGACGAGAAGCTCACCCAGTTGGGTACCGCGGTCGGCACCTACGCGTATATGGCACCGGAGCGCTTCACCAGCGACGACGTCACCTACCGCGCCGACGTGTACGCGCTCGCGTGCGTGCTGCACGAATGCCTGACCGGGGCGCAACCGTATTCCGGCGACAGCGTGGGCACCATCATCACCGCGCACCTGATGAACCCGACGCCGCGCCCAAGCGTGCAGCGCCCGGGGATTCCGCCGAAGTTCGATGAGGTGATCGGCCGCGGGATGGCGAAGAAACCCGAGGATCGCTACGCCAGCGCCGGTGACCTGGCGGCGGCGGCGACCGATGCGCTCACCCACCGGGAGCAGGATCAGGCCGCCACGATTCTGCAGCGCAGCGAGGCCGCGACCCGGCCGGTGCCGCCGCCACCTCCGCCGTCCCAACCGCGGATGTACTCGTCGCAACCACCACATCAGCCGCCGCCCTACTCGACGCAGCCCCCGCCGCCGCAGTCCGGCCCGCAGCCCGCGGCGTTCCACTCCGGTCCCCCACCGACGGGCGGGCCGCCGAGCGGACCGATGTGGGCGACGTCCCCGCCGCCACCGTCCGGTCCGCTTCACCAGACGCCTGGCGCACAGCAGCCACCGTCGGGCGGCTCAAAGGTTCCGTGGATTCCGATTGCGGCCGCAGGCGCGGTGTTGGTGCTGATCCTCGGCGCAGTGGGCATCTACCTCGGCACGCGACCCGACGACGACAAGCCGATCCCCACCGACGACACCACAACGGCCACGGCCCAGACCTCCGAGCGGACCAGGACGTCGCGGACACCGACGCCGACGCCGGATCCGAACTCGTTCGAGTCGAAGCTCATGTCGGTCTTGCCGCGCGGCTACGACGCGGGCGTGTGCGAGCCGGTGAGCCCGCCTGCGACGGGCGCACTGGCCACGGTGGACTGCGGAAAGGCCTCCCCGCAGGGTGGCCCCGAGAACGCTCGGTATTCGTTGTTCGCCGACCAGGCGGCGCTCGACAGGGCGTTCGACGACTCGGTCGCGGCGAATTCGGAACTGATGCCGTGCCCGAACAGCAACGCCGATTCACCGACGACATGGCATTTCACCGAAACGCCGGACAAGGTCGAGGGTCGGATCGCCTGCGGCATCTTCAACGGCAACCAGGACATCACCTGGACCTTCAACACCAACCTTCTGATCGGTGATGCGCAGGGCCCCAACATGGCCGATCTGCACGACTGGTGGCTGAAGTTCGCCTGACGCGCTGATTCGCAGGTTCTCCGCGCTCCAAGAATCTGGCAAGAATCCGTCAAGGCGGCTGTCCGACTCTGATGTCGACCCGGAAACAACCGGAACGACACCGACATCAGGAGTCCTCATGTTCACTCGCAACGGAGTCACCAAGTTCGCAGGCACCGCGTTCGTCGCGGGTGCGTTGGGGCTGGCCGCATTCGCCTCCGCAGGCACCGCGGCAGCGTTGAGTTCGGCCGACGACAACTTCCTGGCCGATATCACCGCCGAGGGCATCGCCTACGACAGCACGCGGGGCGCAATCTCTGCCGGACACGATGTCTGCGTCGCGCTCGACGACGGCGCCGACCCCGTCGACCTCGGCATGGAGATCATGGGCGCGACCGACCTGACCACCGATCAGGTCGCGACCTTCGTCGTCTCCGCCGTTGACAACTTCTGCCCCGAGCACAGCGCCCTCTTCGCCTAGTCGGGCTAGACAGTTTCCCCGTCGTATGTTTCTGTCGTCGCATGCCAAACAAAGTTTTCGTCGTCGGCGTCGGAATGACGAAGTTCGAAAAGCCAGGTCGTCGCGAAGGCTGGGACTATCCGGACATGGCCCGAGAATCCGGTACCAAGGCGCTCGAAGACGCCGGCATCGACTTCACCGAGGTGCAGCAGGGCTTCGTCGGCTACTGCTCGGGCGACTCGACGTCAGGCAACCGGGCGCTCTACGAGCTCGGCATGACGGGCATCCCGATCGTCAACGTGAACAACAACTGTTCGACGGGTTCCACCGCGTTGTTCCTTGCCGCACAGACGATTCGCGGCGGTCTCGCCGACTGCACCATCGCGCTGGGCTTCGAGAAGATGCAGCCCGGGTCGTTGCAGGGCGGTGCCGAGGATCGCGAGTCACCGCTCGGCCGTCACATCAAGGCGCTGGCCGAGATCGACGAGTTCGCGTTCCCGGTCGCGCCGTGGATGTTCGCCGCCGCGGGCCGTGAGCACATGCGCCAGTACGGCACCACCGCAGAGCATTTCGCAAAGATCGGCTACAAGAACCACAAGCACTCGGTCAACAATCCGTATGCGCAGTTCCAGGAGGAATACACCCTCGACGACATCCTGGCCGCGAAGATGATCTCCGATCCGGTGACCAAGCTGCAGTGCTCGCCGACCTCCGACGGCTCGGGTGCGGCGATCCTCGCCAGCGAGGCGTTCGTCGACAAGCACGGGCTGGCTTCGCAAGCCGTGGAGATCGTTGGCCAGGCCATGACCACCGACTTCGACTCCACATTCGATGGCAGCGCCCGCAACGTCATCGGCTACGACATGAATGTCCAAGCCGCACGGCAGGTTTACGACCAGTCCGGCCTCGGCGCTGAAGACTTCCAGGTGATCGAGCTGCACGACTGCTTCTCGGCCAACGAGCTGCTGCTGTATGAGGCACTGGGACTGTGCGGTGAGGGCGAGGCGCCCAAGCTGATCGACAACAACGACACCACCTACGGCGGGCGCTGGGTCGTCAACCCGTCGGGCGGCCTGATCTCCAAGGGGCATCCGCTCGGTGCCACGGGTCTGGCGCAGTGCGCCGAGCTCACCTGGCAGCTGCGAGGTACCGCCGACAGGCGCCAGGTGGACAACGTCACCGCCGCTCTGCAACACAACATCGGCCTGGGCGGCGCAGCCGTTGTGACCGCATACCAGCGCGCCGAGCGCTGAATGGGGGATACTTGGCGGGTGCGGACAACATTGATCCTCGCTGCCGGTGTCCTCGGTGTGTGCGCGCTGGCGTCAGCCGGCATCGCGTCGGCCGACGAGGGTAAATCAGCGCAGGAGACGATCCAGGACCTGCAGGACAAGGGTTACAACGTGACGATCGACAAGATCGGCACGGCACCGCTGTCGGATTGCGTGGTCACGAGCGTCCGCAATCCGCAGCAGTTCACCCAGTTGGTGCCGCTCCTCGGCGGCAACACCGACGGCGTGCTGTTCCCGCAGGTGATCAGCCAGCCGATCTCGGTGTCGCTGGACTGCTCGCGCTGATCGACGGCAAATGGAAACCCGGCCGGATCCCGGCCGGGTTTCGCATAGGGGCGTCAGCGCCGCGAGCAATCGGCGGTGACGGTGATGTTGCGTTCGGCGACCACCTCGATCAGGTCATCGCCCCGGCGCACCAATTCGGTTCGATTCCTTGCATTTCGGATGTCGGTCACGACGCACTGGTTCAGCGGTGCGCTGCCGATCCGGTTGATCTTCACGTCGAATCCCTGCGCCTCGAGATTCGCAATCGTGAGCTGAGCCGACTCCTGAGCCGACGAGATGGCTGCGGGCGCAAGGATGATTCCGCACGCCGCCGCGGCAATTCCGGTCATTATCAATAGTGTTGAGCGCATGTTTGCGTCTCCCTTCGTCGTTGTGTAGGCCCGGTGGCCTTCACGCGGTACGACGGGACACCCGCGAATGAGGTTCAAAGCAATCTCGAAAAAGTTTCAGCGACAGAGAAAGACCCGGCCGCGGGGACTCGGCCGGGTCTTTCGGTCAGCTATCAGGCGGGGGCGGGAACGCGTTCCTCGCGGGTGGACTCGCGGGTGGAATGGTCATCGTCGACCATCGTCAACTCGTCGAACGGATCCTCGCCGCGCAGGACCGAATTCACCCGGTCCTTGTCGATGGTCTTGGTCCACGAGCCGACGAGAACCGTCGCGACGGCGTTGCCGGAGAAGTTGGTCACCGCGCGGGCCTCGGACATGAACCGGTCGATGCCGACGATCAGACCGACGCCGTCGAGCAGGTCGGGACGGTGGCTCTGCAGGCCGCCTGCGAGGGTGGCCAGGCCGGCACCGGTGACACCGGCGGCGCCCTTGGACGCGACGATCATGAACACCAGCAGCCCGATCTGTTCGGGCAGCGACAGCGGGTCGCCGAGCGCACCCGCGATGAACAGCGACGCCATCGTCAGGTAGATCGCGGTGCCGTCCAGGTTGAACGAGTAGCCGGTGGGTACGACGACGCCGACGGTGCTGCGGTCGACGCCCAGGTGCTCCATCTTGGCGATGAGGCGCGGCAATGCGGACTCCGACGATGAGGTCGACACGATCAGCAGGTATTCACGTGCCAGGTAGCGCACCAGCTTGAAGATCGACACCCCGGAGACGACTCGCAGGATGGTGCCCAGCACACCGAAGACGAACACCAGGCAGGTCACGTAGAAGCCGAGCATCAGGCCGAGCAGTTGGGTCACCGCAGTCCACCCGGTCTGGCCGACGACGTTGGCGATCGCGCCGAACGCGCCGATAGGCGCGAGCCACAGGATCATCACGAGGACCTTGAACACCAGCTTCTGCAGGGATTCGATGCCGCGCAGGATCGGCTCACCCGTCGTACCCATGGCCTGCAGCGCGAACCCGACGAGCAATGCGACGAACAGCGCCTGCAGGACGCTGCCCGCGGTCAGCGACGAGAACAGCGTCTCCGGGATGATGCCCTTGACGAAGTCCATGAGACCGCCTGCCTCGTGGGCCGTTTCGGCGAGTTCGGCGCCCTTGCCCGAGGCACCTTCGGTGAGGTGCATGCCCGTGCCGGGATGCAGCAGATTGCCGACCACGAGGCCGATGGCGAGTGCGAAGGTGGACATGACGAGGAAGTAGATGAACGCCAGACCGCCGACCTTGCCGACGGTCGCGGCCTTGCGCACCGAGCCGATACCCAGCACGATCGTGCAGAAGATGACCGGCGCGATCATCATTTTGATGAGATCGACGAACATGGTCCCCAAGACGCCGACGCTCTTGCCTACGCCTGGCGCCAGGATGCCGACGGCGACACCGGCGAACACCGCGACGATGACGGCGATGTACAACCAGTGGGTGCGATCGCGGCGTGGTTTGTCCGGCGGTTCGGCTGCCGATGACGGACGCTCAAGGATGGCCATTGCTACCTCCAAGTCGGTGAATGTGATCTGCAGTCAGACTCGAGGACGACGTGAGACAGGTCACGCTTTAGTTCATTTAGTTCGGTATGTTCACGAACGTGGCCGTCGAAACCGCTGCTCACGTCACGACCGCAGACGGTCGTCGGCTCTCATATCTCGAAGTCGGCGACCCCGCTGGACCACTCGTCATCCATAACCACGGCGGCCCCAGCAGTCGGCTCGAGGTCCTGATGCTCGCGGAGTCGGCAACCAAGAGCCGCATCCGGTTGGTGGGTGTCGATCGGCCTGGCCAGGGTCAGTCCAGCCCCCAGAAGACCCGCACCTACTCCGGGTGGGCCGACGACATCGTCACCGTTGCCGACGCGTTGGGATACCGGGAATTCGGCGTGACAGGCTGGTCGGAGGGCGGCCCATGGGCACTCGCCGCGGCCGCCTACATCGACCCCGACCGGCTACTGCACGTCAGCAGTATCGCGCCCGGGAGCTATGGTGCGTTCGGCGACAACTCAGCGGCGCAATACCTTTCGAAGATCGATGCGCTCGGCGGAACACTCGCCCTGCGCTTCACGCCCGGCTTCCGGTTGATGTACGCCGCACTCGGCTTGACCGCCAAGCGCTTCCCGCCCTCATTCGTCAAACAGGTCCGCGGCACGCTCAACGACTACGACCAGCAGCTCCTCCTCCGTCCCGACATCGGCAAGGCGTTCGGCGAAACCTGCGCGGAATGCTTCGCGCACGGCTCTGACGGACTTGTCCGCGACGCCGAACTGCTCTACCGCCGTTGGGCTTTCGATGTCGCCGCGATCGAACGGCCCGTTCACATATGGCAGGGGCTCGACGACAAGCTCGTTCCCGATCCCATCAACAGGGCGGTCGCCGATGCGATGCCGGGTTCGGTGTGGCATCCCGTCGACGGCGCCGGGCACTTCATCGCCGTGGGTGAGAGCGACGCCATACTCGCGGTTGCGGCAGAGGAACTCCGCGCTTGACCCGCGCGCGATCCCGCCCGATCGGCCGCTCGCGGCCCCGCCCGATCGACCGCTCGCGGTCGTGGTCACTGGCGTCTCAGGCGATCGCATTGCAAATCATCGTGGTCGCGGTGGTGGTACTCGCAGGGAGCGCGCTGGCGGTGCTCGACGCCCGCAATGACGCGGACGAAGCCGCGCGCCAGCAGGTCCTCGGTATCGCCACCTCCCTCGCCGACTCCCCGTCGACGGCGGCTGCCATCGAATCCGGAAGGGCCACTGAGATTCTTCAGCCCGTCACCGAAGCCGTCCGCAGGCACACCGACATCGCATTCATCACGATCATGTCGCCAAATCGGATCAGGTTCACCCACACCGACCCGACCCAGATCGGCGGCGAGTACATCGGCACCATCGAACCCGCGCTGCGCGGCGAAACGCTCAGCGAGGTCTACACCGGCACATTAGGTCCCTCGATTCGCGCCGTCGCACCCGTGCGCAACCAAGCGGGCGAGATCGTCGGCCTGGTGTCGGCGGGGATCCTACAGACGAGCCTGGCCGATCGCTGGCGCTCGACGTGGCCGACCATCGCGGCGGTGAGCATTGCCGCACTGGCTATTTCGCTGGCAGGAGTCTGGTTCATCCGGCAACGGTTGTTGCGGCAGACCCACGGCCTGCGACCTGACGAACTGCGGTTGATGTACGAGCACCACGACGCGATCCTGCATTCGGTCTCGGAGGGGCTGATCGTGATGGATCGCAGCGGTGTCTTGCTGGTCAACGACGAGGCGCGCCGCCTCCTCGCGCTTCCACCCGGACCGGTCGACCGCACCGAGCTGCCGGAGTTTCTGCGAACGTACAACCCGGGAGCCCGCGACGAGGTGCACGTCACCGACGACCGCGTCCTCGTGGTGAACCGCTCCCCCGTCGACGAGGCGCACACCTCGGAGGTCGTCACGATCCGCGACCGCACCGAATTGCAGGGCGCACTGGGCGAACTCGGCTCGCTGAAGGTACTCACCGACAGCCTCCGGTCCCAAGCGCACGAAGCCGCCAACAAGCTGCACACCATCGTCACGATGGTCGAGATGGGCCGGCCCGAAGACGCGGTACGTTTCGCCACCGAGGAGCTCGCGCTCTCCCAACAGCTCGTCGACAGATTGTCCAGTGCCGTCGGCGAACCCGCGCTGGTGGCCCTGCTCCTGGGCAAGGCCGCACAGGCCGACGAGCGCGGTATCGAGCTGACGATCACCGAAGACACTCACCTGCCGTCGAATTCGGACGACGTACCGTTGACCGGCCAGGAGATGGTCACCGTCGTCGGCAACCTCATCGACAACGCGATGGACGCCTGCGACCGAGACGATCCGTGGGTGGAAGTCACCGTGCTCATGGCGGATGACACGCTCACGCTGCGCGTCGCCGACAGCGGACCGGGAATGGATCCGGCCACCTTCGAAAAGGCCATGCAGCGCGGATATTCCACGAAGGGTGACTCAGACCATCAAGGCCTTGGCCTGGCGTTGGTCAGTCAGATCGTCAAACGCCACAACGGCACGCTGAGTACCGACATCACCTATGGGTCGGTCGTGACGGTGACGGTGTCATGATCCGCGTGCTGATCGTCGAGGACGAACCGCTGATCGCCGAGGCTCACCAGACGTACCTCGGCCGACTCGAGGGGTTCTCGGTGGCCGGTGTCGCGCACACCGCCCGCGATGCGATGCGCATGGCGTCGGATGCGTCGGCCACCCACTCACCGATCGACCTGGTGTTGTTGGACCTCGGCCTGCCCGACGCGAGCGGGATCGCCCTGGCATCGGGATTGTCCGGGCTGCGGCCGATACCCGACATCATCGCGATCACCTCGGAGCGCGACCTGGAGATGGTTCGCGCGGCGGTCGGCCAGGGCGCTCTGGCGTACCTGTTGAAGCCGTTCACGTTCGCAGCGTTTCGTGACCGGCTGGATCGCTACTGCCGCTACCGCGAGGCCCTGCCCGCTGGTACCGATGCCGCCAGCCAGGCCGAGGTCGACCGCGCCCTCGCCGAACTACGGGTGAGCGATCGAGCTGTGTCGCCGAAGGGCGCCGCTCCTGGGACCAACGACGACATCGCCCGTGCCGTAAGGGATTCCGCCGACGGCATCACCGCGGACGCAGTGGCCAAGCAGGTCGGTGTGTCGCGGGTGACCGCCTGGCGCTACCTCGAAAGGTTGGCGGACGAGGGCACCGTCACCCGGCAGACCGATTACGGAAAGGCCGGCCGCCCCAAGACCCGCTACCAGTGGCGCTGACCGCGCCGATCAGACGGTAACCGGCTCAAGGTCAACAGCCTGAGGCACGTAGACGGGATCGGTCGCCACGAACTGCGAGTAGAGCAGCGGCTTGGCCGCCTCGACGGACAACCCGGTCACTGCGCCCGCATAGTCGGCCACGTACAGCCGACCCGCGTCGGAATCCACTGCGACACAAGATGGCCGAGCATCGAGCTTCACCTTGTTGACGATCTTGAGCGTGAGGGTGCACAGCACCGTGACGTTGTCGTAGTCGACGATGTACGCACGGGTCTTGTCCGCGCTGACGGTCATCTGCGTCGGAGCACCGATGCCCAGTTCGGCCATGCCGGTGATGCGGCCGTTGGTCAGGTCGACCACCTTGACCGTCCCGCCGCTGATGCGGTCGGAGGTCAGGACATAGGCGACACGGTCGGCGATGGCGATATCGCGGATCGGTGATCCGATCGACACCGTGCCCCGAACCCGCGCGGTTTCGGCATCCACCACGACGAGCGCGCTGCCGCGATCATCGGTGGTGGCAACGTACAGGCGCTTACCCGCCGGATCGACCTGAAGAGCATCGATGCCGATACCGGCGCCGGTCGCGATGTCAATGGTGCTCACCCGCTCGGCCGTCGTGTCGACGACCACAACGTCGGCGGCACCGTCACCGGTGCGGGCCGCGTACACGCGCTTGCCGTCCGGGCTGGCGGCGAGAGCCGTGACGGTGAAGGCCATTGAGTACGTGGCGACCACGGTTCGCGTGACAGTGTCGACCACGGTGATGGCGTCGCAGCTCGACGAGGAGGTGCTGACGTAGGCCCGGCCGTCGGCGACGACGACCGCGAACGGCTCACCCGGCACCTCGACGACGCCGGCCACGGCCAGGGTGCCCGCACGCAGCAGCGACACGGTGTCGTCGGCGTGGTGGGTGGCCACGATGGTGCCGTCGTCCGTGGCGGCGATGTCCGCGATGGCGCCACGCTGGACGTCGACCGCACTCACCTGGGTGACATCCGCGCTCAGGTGGGTCCCGTCCGTCACATCTGCCACAGGAGCGTTCTTGGGCATCAAAAAGTTAGCCATAAATATCGGTACCTCCGCCGGTTTGACGAGCTCCGGCTGTCGTTTCACGTCTTCATGCGTCCCACTGGGGCGCGATCTGTGTTGAGTCTAGCGATCAAAATCAATGCTTCGGAGCGGCGCAAATGGCGGTCGATGACAATGCGCGGAAACCTCTCAGACACCGCTTAGGAAACTATTCGTTATCCACTCGTTATATCTCCTTGGCTATCACAATCGTGGCTTTAAACAGCCATAATGCTTGCTCGGCAACTCTCATGTGCCGATCTGGATAGTTTGCACCGGTAACGACTTCTTAGTTTTCAAACGGAAATTGAGCGGTAAATCACAGCAGGACACGACAGCAAACTCGGCCGAGATCTCGTCAACGCTCCCACTGGCTCCGAACCGACACTTGTCGCGGTCCGGAAAGCCCGGAAACCGTGTTCGCTGGACCAGCGCTTTCAAGCCTGCGCGTAGACCTGCGGAGCGACGCCTGCGGCGCAATCGCCGAACTGCATCTGCACGTGGGTGCCGTCCGGCATCGGGGAAATCGTGGTCTGGTCGGACAGGGCGCGCATCAACGGGATGCCGCGCCCCCTGGTGTTCGGCTGGCTTTCGGGATCCACGTGCCGCCAGGTCCCGCGATCCGAGACGTCAACAAGCAATGTGCCCCGCGCGCCGTCGTAGCGGACCTGCAGAGTCATCGTGCCCTGCTGGCCTCGGTAGGCGAATTCGGCCGCGTTGGTCAACGCCTCGTTCACCGCCAGCAAGACATCGTTGAGCCGGTCGGGGTCTAGCGTGAGATGAGTCCGCAGCCACTGCGACAACTCGCGCCGCATCCTGGCCACGGTGAGTGCATCGGCGTTGTCGACTCGGACGAACTCAGAGTCCGCAGCGCTCGTAGCAAAAATCTGATCGGTCATGATGCCCAACGGATACCCCGCTGGGCGCTCAGTCATTCAGTGAGGTTCTCCACAGCATCGTCCAGTGAGGAGAACAGATCAATCAGGTCGGCGATGCCGGTGATCTTCAGCGGCCTGCTCGTGGCTGACCCGTCGGCGACCACGGCGAACCGCGTCTCCGTCCCGCCCGTCTGGTTGTGCGCCTCCATCAGCACCTGCATGCCGGCCGAGCCGAGGAAGTCGACGTTGGTGAGGTCGACGATCAATCCGGCGGGGTTTTGCGCCAGCGCGGACTGGACAGCGTCCCTCAGCTGGGGTGCCGTGAGCATGTCGAGTTCGCCCGAGGCGGCGACAATCGCCACCCGGTCGACCCACTTCTCCGTGCAAAGCTGTTCTTCCAAGCCTCACCTCTTGTTACGCGACCGGCAGATGCGGTCGGAGCTTATCTCGCGAGGCTGCAGTCTGAACCCGCGCCGCAGGCTAGCGAGTAAATCACACCGAAGCATCGGCGGACATTGCTTGTCCTGGTCAGGGCACAGGATATAGGACGTGGGGTCGGGACCTGCAACTTGCCTGCTCTGGCCGTGCTTGTGGCGACGCGACGACCGGAAATTGACTGGTTCGTCGATTCAGGGCTGCGAACGCGGCGCGCCGGACACGCGACGGTCGCCGCCGTTGCGGTGCTGCCAGAGCCGGTAAACGTCGACGGCATCCTCCCGCGGCTCGTAGCGCATCGGGAGACGACGCTGCTCCCACGACTTGGCGAACTCCGGATAGAACGTGTCGAGCTCGAAGTATTTTGCGGTCGTCGACGTAGTGCGGTTCGTAGGCGTCGCGGGTGGTCAGAAAGACCACTTCGTCGGGCGAGCAGTAGTACAACGCGCCGAGGCACATCGGGCACGGATGCGCCAAGACGTAGATGGTGGCGCCGACCAAGTGCTCAGTACCGAGACGCACACATGCGTCACGGATGGCCAGGATCTCGGCATGTGCGGTGGGGTCGTGGCTTTGCGCGACGAGATTCGGGCTCTCGGCGAGGATCTCGCCATCCCTGACGATCACGGTGGCGAACGGTCTGCCGCCGGCGGTGACGTTGTTTCGAGCGATGTCGATCGTGCGCTGAACGTAGTCGGCCACGGTCTCCGAATATAGCCCTCTGATTGGCAGGATCAGCGGCGCAAATCGGGTGACATCCGCTCTCGCAGCGAGTCGTATATCGGTGGCGATTTCGTCAGCTCCGCGACGAGAACCGCGGCGGCGGTGGCCGCGAGCATCGGGATGCCCACAGCCGTCGTCGCCGTCATTTCCATGACGAGCACCACGGCCGTAACGGGGGCGCGCACCGTCGCGCCGAAGAACGCTGCCATGCCGACCAGCGCCATCGGGACGGCCAGGCCGCTCGTGTCGCCGGGCCATACGGCGCCGAAGACGCCGACGAACAGCAGTCCCCACAGCGCACCGACCGCCAGCAGCGGCGCGAACAGACCGCCCGGCACGGCTGCCGAATACGAGAGCGGGCCCGCGACGAGACGCACCAGCAGCAGTCCGAGTACGACCGGGAAGACAATGCTCTGCCCGCTCAGAATCAACTGCGTCAGGCTGTCGCCGCCACCGACGGACTCCGGATAGATGAACATCGCCATCCCGATGACGGCGCCGATCAGAGCAGCCTTGGCGACCGCCGGAATGCGCCGGACGCCCCCGACGCGGTCGAGGAACCACAGCAACAGCCGGTTGTACCCGGCGCCCAGACATCCCGTGAGCAGACCGAAAACCACGAACAGCGGCAGCCACGCCAGGGCCGGCGCCGCGAGCGCTTCGACATGGAAGTCCGGTTCGTTCCCGAGCATGAGGCGCATGCATCCGACCGCCGAGGCGGCCGCGAACAAGGTGGCCAGCACCGTCTGCAGCCGGAACGATTTCGTGACCTCTTCGAGCGCGAACATCGTGCCTCCGACGGGCGCGTTGAACGCGACCGCGAGCCCGGCTCCGCCCACGGCGGTCTGCATCATCCGGACGTCGGCATCCGAAAGCCGGGCCCGCCGCGCCGATTCCGCGCCGATCGCCGCCCCCATGTGGACCGTCGGACCTTCGCGGCCCAGCACCAGGCCGGCCCCCATCGACAGCACGCCGCCGATGAACTTCGCCGGCAGAAGCAGAATCAGCGGCGGCTCGGCCTCACCCCGATAGACGGCTTCCACGTGCTGAATTCCGCTGCCGGCGGCCAGGGGTACCCACCGCACGATCAGCGCGGCGAGCGTCGCACCGAGCGCCGCAAAAGCGATGGGCACCAGCCATCCCGGACCCGGCAGCCCATGTGCCCAATCGACGAGTTCGACGCGTGACCGGTCCGCGGTCTCCAGGCACCAGCGGAAGGCTCCGCCGATGAAGCCGATGGCCACGCCGGCCACGACGGCGGTCAGACAGACGAGGATCGATCCGCGCCGTTGCACGCCCGTGCATCCTCCTTCTGCGAACAAACCCCGTCGATTGAAGGTCAGTTTCGCAGATCGGGACGCGCATCGTTGCGGCGCCGCGTAGGTCGAATGCGACCTAAGGTGATGCTCGGCCAACGCGTACTTCGACGGATGGGATCAAGGGATGGCGGCAATGGTGTTTCGACGGTGCGGCGTTCTCGCGTTGACTGCCGCGCTGATGTTCGTCGCCGGATGCGGCCAGGACTCGGCATCGCAGGACGGGGCGACCACCGAGACGCCGGATCCACCCGCCGCTAAGCAGGTGGACGCCGCTGTGGCACAGCGGCTCGATGACGCCATCACCAAGGCGATGGACCAGACCGGGGTGCCCGGCTCGATTGTCGGAATCTGGGGCCCGGACGGTGAATACGTCCGCGCGTTCGGCGTCGCCGACCGGGCCGGCGGCGCACCGATGCAGACGGACTTTTATCACCGAATCGGGAGCCAGACAAAGACTTTCACTGTCACCGGCGTCCTACAGCTGGCCGATCAGGGCAAGCTCGGGCTCGACGATCCCATCGCCGAGTTCGTCGACGGAGTGCCCGAGGGCGACAAGATCACGCTGCGACAACTGGCGCGGATGCAGAGCGGCTTGGCGAACTTCTCGGATTCAGTCGACTTCCAGCAGGCGCTGTTCGCCGACCCGTACCGGAACTTCACGCCGCAGGAACTTCTCGACTACGCGTTCGCCGAACCCGTGAAGTTCTCACCCGGCGAGGGCTTTCTGTACTGCAACACCAACACCGTCCTGTTGGGTCTGGTCGTGGAGAAGGTCAGCGGACAGTCATTGCCGGACTACATCCGCGACCACATCACGACCCCATTGGGCATGAGCCACACCAGCTTTCCGACGACCAACGCGTTCCCTGATCCGCACGCGCAGGGTTACACCACTCAGGACCCGGACAATTCGGAAGTGGTGGCCACCGACTGGAACCCGTCCTGGGCGTGGGCCGCGGGCGCGATGATCTCGACCCTCGATGACATGCACATCTGGGCGCCCGCACTGGCGACCGGAAAGCTGTTGACGCCGGAGATGCAGGCGCAGCGCCTGCAGACCGTCACCACCCCGGGGATGCCGGCCGAAGACGGATATGGCGTCGGGCTATTCAAGCTGGGCGGCTGGATCGGACACAACGGCAGCCTGCCCGGCTATCAGACCGTCTCGGTCTACCTGCCGCAAAAGCAGACGTCGCTGGTGATCTTCACCAACACCGACATCGCCTCCAACGGGCAGGAGCCGAGCACGCAGGTGGCCAAGGCCATCACCGAGATCATCAGCCCGGAGAACATCTACACCATGGGCGATGCGGTGCAGCCGCCCGACATCACGTCACCGCCGGCGCCGACGACCACCAAGCCGCGGTAGTCGTGGAGCTTCCAAGAAATTTCCAAGAACCGCCGCGCAATCTTTCATCAGCAAGTGCGGGGACCTAACCCGACGAGGCCCCCGCACTTGCCACATCCGCCGGCATCGGCGCAGTCAGCATCGCGGCCAGCATGGCGACGATCTCCTCTGCTGTTGCGGCATCCTCACCGGCCTGAGCCGCACGCTCTCGCTCGGCAAGAAGGGTGAACATGGTCGTGGCAATTGCTTTGACTCGTCGCGCACGCGCCGCACGATCGACGGTCGGAATGGCCTTGGCCAGCCGTTCGAGGACCCTCGGCCACACCGGCCCCTGGGACTCGTCGACGTCGGCGCGCAGGTGCATCGATGCCGCCTGCAGAAACCTGGCGTAGTACGGGCTGCCGACGCCGACGAATGGAAGCACCATGATCCGCAACCACGCCCGGACGTCATCGCGGGCGTCACCCTCCAACTCATCGACCATCTGCGCGCGCTCCCGCTCCATCGGCTCGAGCCGGCGCCGAACGATCGCATCGATGAGGTCCTGGCGATTCCGGAAGTGATAGTTGACCGCGGAGTTGTTTCGCTGCCCCGCCGCCACCGCGATGTCTCGCAACGGCACTTGGATGCCGCGCTCGGCGATCAGCCGTTCGGCCGCGTCCAGAATGTCGGCCCTGGCGCGTTCACCACGGTTCATTCGATAGATCATAAGAACTGGACTGCGATTAAGCGAATGTGCTTAAATTGGTGTCGGCCGACAGTTCCGGAGAGGTGACTCCATGACCCCGACGCACGAGATTCGTGAGATCGACGCGGGCACGCCCATGCAACGGTTCGCCCGCGGCTGGCACTGCGTCGGATTGGCCGAGGACTTCCGTGACGGAAAGCCTCACGGCATCAACGCATTCGGCACCCGTCTCGTCGTATTCGCGGATAGCGAAGGTGCACTCAAAGTTCTTGATGGCTACTGCAGGCACATGGGTGGCGACCTGTCGCAGGGCACCATCAAGGGCGATGAGGTGGCGTGCCCGTTCCACGACTGGCGCTGGGGCGGGGACGGAAAGTGCAAGCTGGTGCCGTACGCGAAGCGCACGCCGCGGCTGGCCCGGACCAGGCGCTGGCTGACGGGCGAGGTCAACGGCCAGCTGCTGGTCTGGCATGACCCCGAGGGTTCGACGCCGCCGGCGGAGCTCTTCCCGCCGACGATCGACGGCTACGACGACGGGTTGTGGTCGCCGTGGTCGTGGAATTCGATTCACATCGAAGGGTCGCACTGCCGCGAAATCGTCGACAACAACGTCGACATGGCGCACTTCTTCTACATCCACCACGCCTACCCCACGTACTTCAAGAACGTCATCGAGGGACACACGGCGTCGCAATTCATGGAATCCAAAGCTCGCCCGGACTACACCAAGAACTACGAGAATCTTTGGGAGGGAACCAAACTCCGTTCCGAGGCGACGTACTTCGGCCCGGCGTACATGATCAACTGGCTGCACAACGACGTCGCGCCGGACTTCACCATCGAGGTGGCGTTGATCAACTGCCACTACCCGGTGACACACAACTCGTTCGTGCTGCAGTGGGGTGTCGCCGTGCAGGCGGTGCCGGGACTACCCGCCGACAAAGCGACCAAACTGGCTGCGGCGATGAGCCGTTCATTCGGTGAGGGCTTTCTCCAGGATGTCGAAATCTGGAAGCACAAGACGCGCATCGAGAACCCGCTGCTGACCGAAGAGGACGGCGCGGTGTATCAGCACCGGCGGTGGTACGAGCAGTTCTACGTCGACGCGGCCGACGTGACACCCGACATGACCGACCGCTTCGAGATCGAGGTGGACACCACGCATGCCAACGAAATTTGGCAGGGCGAGGTAGCCCAGAACCTCACCGCTTTGACGCCGAGCTGATCACTCGACGACGAAAACCGGGATCTGCCGCGACGTCTTGGTCTGGTATTCGGCGTACGGCGGGTAGGCCTCGACGGCCAGCTTCCACCAGTGCTCGCGTTCGGCACCCTCGAGTTCGCGTGCGGTCATCGTCGAAACCTTGTCGCCGTCCTGGACCGTCACCTCAGGGTGCGCCTTGACGTTGAAGTACCAGAACGGGTGTTTCGGATCGCCACCCTTCGACGCGACCATGGCGTACTTGCCACCCTCTTCGACACGCATCAGCGGCACATAGCGCTTGGCGCCGGTCTTCGCTCCAGTCGTGGTGAACAGGACGACCGGGCGGTCGAGGATCTCGACGCCATCGGTGGTGCCCTGCTCCAGAATGCGTTCGGTCTGTTCGCGCACCCAATCGGTGGGGCTCAGCTTCGCTTCATCGGTCACGAGCCGTTCAACGTCATGGCGGCTTCGATATTCCGTCCCGACACGCAACGGACCTGCCCCGTAATCGAAATTGTCGTGTTGATGCGCGGTAATGTCGTGATCAGGGATGAATTCACAAAACCACTGAAAGCGGGGAGAACCATGGGCGCCACCCACCGATTCACGCGACGACTGACCATCTCAGGCGGCATCGCGGCAGTGGCGGCGGCACCGCTGGTCGCGGCGGTCCTCGTCGCACCCGCCAGCCAATCCACGTACCTCGGCCAATGTTCGAGCGGCGAAGAGGGAGACGCCTACACCGGGCAGTGCGTTCCTTATCTCGTCCCCAACTCCCCAGGCGGCAATCCCGCCGCCGCCCCTGCCGGCAACGCGGCTTCGAGTGCCTGCCCGGCCGGGGTGAGCGGCTCGGAGTGCGCGATCCAGCCCCCGGCGAATTCAGGACCCAACATGCCCGCGAACCCTCCGCCACAACAGCCTGAGCAGGAGCTCGCAGACGTGGTCACGCCTGGCTACTGACCTTCTGATCCGGACGGCGCCCGCTACGTCGTAGGACGAGAACTATTGCGGCGGAGCCGGTTTCGACGCCGGGTAGAAGATGCGGCATTAAGGCGCCAGATGGGACTGGTCCGGTGACACCGATACCGTCGGAGCGGGCCCGGGCAGCGGTCCGATGGGCCCGGGCGTCGAGACTCCGGCATGAGCTGGCGGCATGTCATCTGCGATGGGCGCCGACAGCTGCTCGGGCGATTCGGGTTCAGCCGGATCAGCGGTAGCCGCCGCTTCTGTCGCAGCATCGGCCGCCCAAAGCGTCTGGAGCTTGTGGGCGACCAATGTCGCTCCCTCGGTGGCCATACCCACGTCGGCGTAGCGGCTGTGGATGCCGAAGCTCTTGCCGTCAGGGTCGCATACGAGGTCGTCCTCGACGCACAGGTCGATGGTCTTGTCGACGTAGCTTGGGCCGATAACGATCTGCGGGTCGTTGATCGCCCGCATGAATCGCGCCGAGGGCTTTCCGAACAGCGCGACCGCGGCGACGTGGTCGGCCACGTCGAGCGGCATCGGCGTAGGCACTGTCTCAGCCGAAACCCCGTCGGGCACAACGTTCGCGGTGACAAAACCCATCACGGCCGCCCCTTGGGAGAACCCGCCGAGCACCATCTTGGTGTCCGGACACGTCGCAGCCGTGGCGAGAATGTTCGCGCGCGCATCGCTGATGCCGTCGACAGCAGTTCGAAAGTCAGTCGTGGCCGGGTAGTTCACCGGATACACGTCGACCGACTTGCCGGCGACCTGGGATTGCAACGAGTTGACGAATGCATCCCCGGTCGGGCCGACGCCGGGCTGCTCCGTGGTACCGCGGGCGAATATCACCTTCGCGTCGGGACACGCCGCCGCCTGCGCGAACGGTGGCGGAGCACCCTGCAGCAATACTGCCGCAGCCATCACCGCACCAACTACCCCAATAGTCTCAACTGCCCCCATGGGCCAATGCTGACACGGGACCAAGCAATAGACATCTCGAGCACAGAAATACACAGATAATCGCCAATATTTAATTGGCAGTTTAGAAATGCGCAAACATCGCTGAGCGCGTCACCGTCAAGTAAGTCCGCCTTCGGCAGCGAAGAGCTGCAGCGCGGCGAACGATCCCGATCAGAGGCTGGATTGTAATTAGCGGAGTCACGTCCTGGGCACGGCGCGACTATTTGTCGTCGGCCCATCGTGGAGACGGTCAGCAATTTCCATCGAACGCGCCGTCCACGCGTGATTCGCATGTCAATGCAGTACAGGCTGCTAGTCCCGCAAATGGGACACCACTCCTATAGATGACAGCTATCTATGTAAGCCGTCTTATCGACGCCTGGGTTCAATGTCTTACGACAGGCCGCAAAAGTTTGCCAACAGCACTTCTGACTGTTACGTTCCGAGCACTTTGCAGCGAAGCATCTGACGCGAGGAACACTGGCAATGGCTAAGCACAGATCGAAGCGGGCCTATCCGTTCGCCAAGAAGGCCTCGATGGTGGGTGGCGCCGCGGTGACCGCGACCGCGATGACACTGGGCCTCGCGCCTCCGGCGTCCGCAGCATTGCTCGACACGCCTTCTCCGACAGACTCGATCCCCGAGATCCCAGGGATCAACGTCATTACGACCGGATCGCCATTCGGACTGCTGAGCATCTTCGGCGACGACCCGTTCTGGGTCCCAGCACTGCCGTCGCGAATCGCCGACGAGATCAACGGCACGTCCTATCTCCCTGGCGGCGATTTGGACATCCCCGTGACGGTCCCCAACCCCGCGTACGACCCGAAATGCACAGACACCAGAATCTGTCCGCCCGAGACGATCACGGGCAGCCTCGATCTCGATCTGGTCAGTCTCCGCATTCCGATGGTCATCGCGTTCGGCCTCGGTGCGCTCGCCACCGGAATGGCCTACCCGCAAGTCGAGGCCGACCTACCGAATCAACCGGGCGGGACGGGTCCCAACGCCGAGCCGGGATCGAGCGTCACAATCGTGCCGATGCTGCTCGTGCTCAATCCCGGTCGCAACGACGGCGGCGTCGCGGCACGGTTCGCGTTCCTTTTCGAGAGGTTTGGGATCGACACCGCAACTAATGATTTCGATGTACAAACGGACGGCAACGCAGTGCTGGTGCCCGTCAAGGTCGATGTCGGTTTACAGAACGACCCGCTGTCCGACTTCGCGGCGTGGCCCAACCCAGTCACCCTGCTCAACAACGCGGCAGCGTTGGTCTTCCCGACGTACATCCTGCGCGGCTCCGATCTCGAGGGCGTCGGGCTGCAGACCCTGAATCCGTTGGTGGCCAATCTGGTCGGGAATTTCGGATCCGCGATCATCGGCGAAGGTCTGACCGTCGATCTTCCCGGCGCACTGCCGAATATCGACCTGTCGAGGGAGGAATCCATCCTCACGCTCGACCCCGTTCTGACCAGCTTGCTGGGTGACATGTTCCCGGGCATCGATATCGAGATCCCCAACGGCCCTGAGCTGGCCGACCAGTACGAGTCGCTCAACCAGTACTACACAATCGAGAACGGCGCGCAGCCCATGCTCGAACCCTTCCGCTACCCGACCGACCTATTGAGCGTCCTCAGTGGCCAGACCATCACCAACCCGTTCGCGGACGCTGTCGAGCCCGCGATCGCCATGCTGGGAAATCTCGGGTACACCAACGTCGTTCAGTACGGCGACGATCCAGACGACTTCCGCGACGACTACCAGCGCGACTTCGGTGACAACTTCGGCGGAAACGGCGGGGAAGCCATGCCGTTCTTCAGCTTCCCGGAGAACATCGAATGGGAAGCGGTGCCTGGGGACTTCGCACGCGCGTTGAGCGGCGGGATCGAGGACGCGTTCTTCTACGGCGGGATCCCGGGTCTCAACAATCCGCCACCGTCACAACGCGCCAATCCCGCGGCCCTGCTTGCCGATCTCCTTGAACAAATCATCGGGCCAATCAGCCTGAGCAGTCTCACCGACGTGAGTTCCCTGAAACATGCGGGCGATGTGCTCGACGCGATCGACGCGGTCGGGGGCAGCGCCGGCAATCTGGCCACCCCGCTCGCCGCGAACCCGCTGCCCGAACAGAACACGGAGAAGCGGGCTGTCGACGCTGCCGAGAGGACAGCGTCGCCCACACCGCCGCCGAGTGACACCTCCGGGAATGCCGTCTCGGTCCCCCCGCTCGCGACCGAGGACGTCCCGCAGACGCAGCGTCCACAGTTGAACATCTGGCGGGGAACCATGCACCCGTCGACCGGCAGTGGCGGATCCACCACAGGCGTCGGGTCGCCACGCCCCGGCTCGATACGGGACGCGATCAGCGACACCCGGCAGCAGATCCGCAGCTCCGTTCGATCCTTCGCAGGCAACGTCGGCGACGTCACAAGGAATATCGCCAAGGTGGCGACGGGCGGCAGGCCCGGCGGCGCCGGGGACACCTCCGGGGACGCGGATGCGGAGTGATGACGAGCGCCACCGAGGAACGCGCGAAGTTGCGCACCGCCGTCCGTCGCGTGCGATACTCGCCGGATAGCTAACGACTGGCGAGCAACGCCACCTCACCTCAGTGGAGAAACCGTGCTCCAAGCCACGTCCGAGCAACTGGCTCCGCTGTCGCGCATGGAGCGCTTCGCCTTCCGCTTCGCGGACATCTTCAACCGTCGATTCGGACTGTTCGCGCGCTTCTGGAACCGCACATTCATGGTGGTGGTGCTGCAAATCACGGCAGCGCGTCGTATCCGCGCGTACGGCCTCGAGCGCATCGCGGGCCTCAACGGTTCCGATCGAGTGGTGATGGTGGCGAATCACCGGTCTTTCTTCGACTACTTCACCGTCATGCACATCATCTTCCAGTCGACTCAGCTGTCCAGCCGCATCCTGTTCCCGGTCCGGTCGGCGTTCTTCTACGACAACCCCGCCGGCGTCGCCGTCAACTTCCTGATGAGTGGCATGGCGATGTTTCCGCCTGTCCTGCGCGATCCCGCGAAGCGCACGTTCAACCAGTACGCCGTCGCGCGCATCGTCTCAGAACTCCAGGTGCCCGGCAGGCTGGTCGGCTTCCATCCCGAGGGCACGAGGCAGCGCGGCGGCGATCCGTACCAATTCCTGCCCGTGCGCCCCGGCGTCGGCGAAGTCATCCAACGCGCGGGGGCGGGAGTGAAGGTGTTGCCGATCTTCGTCCTCGGCATCGACAACGATCTCCTACGAGAGACGTACCGGAATTGGCTCCGCCGCGACGAGTACCCCGTCGATGTCGTGTTCGGCGATCCCGTGGATGCTGCCGACCTACGCTGGAAAACAGACGATCCCGAGGCACACCTTGCCATCGCGAACCGGTGTGCAGACATGGTCGCGGCGCTGGGCGAGTACCAGCGCACACACGGTCGAGCGGTCTATCGCCCGGATTGACCAGCGCGAAGCACGGCGATCAACACACTGAACCCAACAGACAGCGCGAAGATGGCGAGTATCAGGTGGCGCAATCCATAGTCAGAGACGACGAACGCGACCGATTGAAGTACACCTGCGAAGACGGCGATCGCCGCGAAGAGCACGGCAGCGATCCGCAACGACTTGGACGACACCTACCAGCATAGGCACGCTCTACGCGACCGCGAGTCCGTCCTCCGCGCAAGGTGTTCCGGCCATCGCAAGGTCGATGGCGGCGCTGACAGCATGCGATGCCTCCTGAGGCCGCATGTGCCCTGCGAACGGAAGGTGCGTGTGCACGGCACCGGCGATCGATGCGGCGAGGCCGCGCTCGGCGAGCCTGCCCGCCGCCGTTGCGATCAGGACGAGCCCACTCGGCTCGACCGGTCGATCGGCAGCGGGACGTCCGAGGTACTCCAGCGCCGTCATGTCGCCCATCGAATGACCGGCGAGCGTCAACGCACAAGCTGCGCAACGCGCAATGTCGCATTTCTGCGCATTGTCCTCAGGGAGGTGGTCTACTCCTCGTCGGGCAAGGGGTGGCGGGTGCGGTCGTCGCGAGCCGGGACTCCGTTGCGTCCGCCTTCGTCTTGGGCGTAGAGACCGACGACATGGGCGATCACCCCGCCGCTGAGCGCCAGCACGTCACGGTCGATGTTCTCGATCGTGTCCTCGGCGGTGTGGTAATTCGGGTCGCACTGCTGATCGGCGGTACCGCCCCACAGTTCGACCTGCTCTGGCGACTTGATGGTGTCGGAGCCGGTGTCGAAGTTGCCTGCCGGAATCCCCGCCAGCATGAACCCGTCGTAATCGCTGCGGCCGTCGAACGGCAGATCCTGCGGCGTCTTGCCTGCGCTCTCGACGATGTCGTCCAGGGTGCGTTCTATCCCGGGTGAGCCCTCGGGGATCAGCTGATCGTAGCCGAGCTCGAGGTCCGGCGGCAGGGACCCGTCAGCGTCGGAGGTGAAGTAGCACGTGTTGGGTGAGGCCATCATGTCGAAGTTCAGGTACAGCGCAATGTCTTTCAGTGCTTCAACGTCTAGTGATCGGACATAGTCGTATGACCCGAACAGCCCTTGTTCCTCGCCTCCCCAGAACCCGAATCGCACCGCGTTCGCCACTTCTGGCGACGGGCCCATCTGCAGCGCCGTCTCCAGCACCGTGGCCACGCCTGTTCCGTTGTCGTTGATGCCCGGGCCCTCTTTGACGCTGTCGAGGTGTGCACCGACCATGACGACGTTGTCCGTGGCTCCGGTCTTGGTCTGGGCGATTACGTTGCGTGTCTTGATCTGCTCGACTTTGGCGTCGGCGATGGCGGTCGCTGTCCCGCTTTGGGATCGGAGTTTGTCGCCGTCGGCTTTGTTCACGCTCAGCACCGGAATCTTGATCTCATCGCTCTCGTCCATGACACCGCTGAACTCCTTCTCTTCGACGTCGTTCGCGATGACGAGTGCGACGGCCCCACGTTCGGTCGCTACGCCGGCCTTGTCGGCCAGTTCGCAGTCGCCCCTGTCCACCATCACGACCGCACCTGTGACGTCCAGGTCGTTGTAGTCCCTGGCTTCACATCCCAGGTGTCCGTCCCCGGAGACCACCACAAATCGTCCCGTAGCGCCCCCTGCAGGACTGGCGCCGCTGTATTCGATGGCGTGCGCCTCGAAGGGTTTCCCGTTGACGCTCAGCGACTCCTTGTCTACGGAGAAGACGGTCATCGCAAACTCAGGTGTGTCGACATCGAACCCCTTGTCGCGCAGCATCTTAGCCACATACTCGACACTGGCGTCATAGCCGGGGGAACCGGCGACGCGGGTGCCGCCGTTGGCATCGGCGATCTTCTGGAGTTCCTCCAGATGCACCATCGTGGCATCCAGGGTGACCTTCGACTGGAGATCTTGTGCGTACTCGGCCGCGCTGCTCGCCGGCGCCACTTCCCCTTGACCGCGCCCGCAGCCACCGACGGCAACCAGTGCCGTGATTGCCGCACCCACCACGAACGCACGTCGCCCCCGATTGACCATGCCCGAATGCTAAGGGCGAGAGGTGACCCACCGCAGTCGCTTCGGCAGCTGCATCAGTCCTCGTTCATCGGGGTTTGGGTCCGGCCCACGCCGAGCAACGCCACAGCGGCGCCGAAATACCACACGGTCGCGGCGAACCCGGGCAACCAAACGGCAACGCTGCCCCGACCGTGAGCGCACTGTCGGGCAGAAAAGTGGCAGCAAGGCCTTCTGCGCGGGTGGAGTCAGGCCTCGATATCCATGTCGACCAACACTCTGCGCAGCAGCTTTCCGGTGGCGTTGCGGGGTAGCTCGTCGATGAAGACCACGTCGCGGGGCACCTTGTGCCGCGCCAGGTTGTCCTTCACATACTGCTTGACCTCTGTGCCGTCCAGCTCGGCGCCGGGCTCGGAAACAATGAAGGCGCGCAACCGCTTTCCGAACTCCACGTCATCGACCCCGACCACGGCCACCTCGGCGATGTCGTCGCGCTCTTCCAGCAGATTCTCGACTTCCTGTGGGAAGACGTTCTCGCCGCCGGACACGATCATGTCGTCGTCGCGGCCGTCCACGAACAGCAGTCCGCTCTCGGTGAAATGACCCATGTCGCCGCTTGACATGTAGCCGTCGAGGATCTGCTTGTTGCGACCATCGGTGTATCCGGAGAACGGTGCCCCGTTGCGGATGAAGATCCGGCCGCGGCGATTGGCACCCTCGACCCGTTGGTCGTGCTCGTCGTACAACACCACCTCACAGGTCACTGGAGCGCGGCCCGCGGTGCCGGGGGCCGCGCGCAGTTCGGCAGGGGTTGCGACCGTGGCGATGGCACATTCGGTGGAGCCGTACATGTTGTACAGCACGTCGCCGAAGGTGTCCTGGACGCGGTTGGACAGGTCGGGGCTCAACGCCGACCCGGCGATCAGGATCACCTTCAACGATGACGTGTCGTACTTGGCGATGACGTCGGGCGGTAGCTCGACCATCCGGTGCAGCATCGTCGGGACCGCGACGAGCATGTCGGCCCTGTGGTCGGCGATGAGCTTCAACGTGTTCTCCGCCTTGAAGCGTCGGGCTGTCACGACTTTGTTGCCCAGGGCCGCACCGACGGTGTAGGTGGCCCATCCGGTGCTGTGGAAGATGGGCGACACGATGACCATGGTTCCCTTGCGCGGGAACGGGATTCGGTCGACGATCTGGGCGGTCGCAAGCGGGGAGACCGCCTCACGAGGCGCACCCTTGGGCAGGCCGGTCGTCCCGCTGGTGAGGATCACCGACCCGCCCGCCTTACTCGGCGGAGGCAGCGGGGCCGTGGAGTTCGCCGCGATGATGTCGTCGAGCATCTGCGCCCCGGCGGGCACGTCTGCACCGTCGTCCACCCACGTCAGCACACGCGGCAGATCGGGGGGAAGCGCGTCGAGCAGACCGAGGAACTCACTGTCGTGCAGCACAACGGTCACATGCTCGCGTTCGCACACCTCGGCGAACTGGGGCTTGGCGAAGCCGGTGTTCATCAGCACCATCCGAGCGCCGACCTTGCCGCACGCGGCCATGGTGATGACGAGTCCTCGGTGGTCGCGGCACAGCACGCCGACGACCGAGCCCGCGGAGACGCCGAGTCTCTGTAACCCGTGCGCCAGGGCCCAGGACTGATCGTCGACCTGCTTATAGGTCAGCGTCCCGCGCTCGTCGACAACCGCCGGCAGGTTCGCGTACTTGCGTCCACCCTGGATGGCCATCGTGGCCTGCGGGCCGTAGACGCGAGCGAGCTTAGCGGTCTCGGCGCCGCCGCGAAGGTCCGTGAGGTCGATGATTCCGGTGTCGATGAGCCGTTTGGCCGCCCTTCCCGCCTCGGACACGTGCTGCAACCTCTGCCGAATGCCGCTCAGCACATCAGCCATCGGGCCTCCTCACCATGTGTTTTGCGAGCACAGTAACAGGCACAAGTTAATGTCGAATCTGTACCTGCACGGCGAATGCCAAGCGCCGAGTCAGAGGTGGGGCTCGCTCTCGCGTCCGGCGACCAGGCCCATCGACTCCGCGTTGGCGATGACGTGCTCCCAACCGATGACGGCGGCGCCGATGACGGCGACCGCGGTCGCGAAGACGGCGATCGAGGCCACCGAATGCACCATCTCGTTACTGATGAGGAGGACGCCGGTCAGTATGGCGCCGAAAGCTGCGGCGAGTGCCGTGCGCCGCACTGCCATCGAGTTGGTCATAGGACCACTGTGCGTTCGCCGCCTGAGTAAATCCGAAGCGTTTTGTAGGGAAATCCTCTGAAACTTTCCAGGTTGGACGACGCATCGACGTCACACCGCTGCGCGAGCGTGAGCTAACCGCGACCGCACAAAACCGACCCACGAGCGGGATTCTGGCAAATGCGGTTCAGCAGTGTGATTGGCTGGCCGTTGCTATCGTTGGCCAATCCCGCAACCTGGGGGTTTACGTGGAGCGACCGAGAGTTCGGCTGATCGCGTGGATTGGCGCGATCTACCTTCTCGGTTACGCGTCGTGGCTAATGTTCGGCTGGGGCGGCCCTGGCGTGCTCACCGTTGTCAGCGATCTGGGCGCTCTGGTGGCCGAGGCCTTGGCGGTCGTCTGCGTCCTGCTGGCCGTCGCGTCCACCTCGGGCCGGCAGCGCACGGCGTGGGTAGCCCTGGCAGCCGGGCTGGCCAGCTGGTTCGTCGGCGACGCGATCTGGGCGATCTATGAGCTCGAACTCGAGGCGGAGGTGCCGTTCCCGTCACTGGCCGATCTGGGCTATCTGTCGTTTTACGTCTGCGCGCTCTTCGTGCTGGTGGTGCTGCCGACCGGCAATGCTCGCGTCACGGTCGCCCGGTTGTTCCTCGACGGGCTCCTGTTGGCGGTGTCGTTCTTCGCGCTGGCGTGGGTGTCGGGTCTGGACGACGTCGTAGCGGCGGGTGGAACGGATCCGTTGTCGTTCGCGCTGTCGCTGTTCTACCCGCTGGCTGACGTGGCGTTGTTCACGATGGCGGCGCTCATGCTGTCCCGTGCCGGCCCGGACCAACGGGTCACGATCAGTCTGCTGGCGGCCGGCATCGCGGCGGTGGCCATCGCCGACAGCGTGTACGTGTACCTCAGCATCAACGGCGCTTACCTGAGCGGCAACTACATCGACATCCTGTGGACGGGCGGGGTGATGCTGATGGCCGCTGCCGCGCTGGTGGCGGCTCAGGCGCGCTGGCATGTCGTCGATTCACACGACGCAACGCGGGTGGCGGTGTGGGTGCCGTACGTGCCGCTGCTGGTCGCGGTCGTCCCCAGCGTGTGGTACCTGTTCGGCGGTAAGAACACCGGCCCGGTATTTGCAGCGTTGCTGCTGTTGATGGCAACAGTGTTGGTGCGGCAGGTGCTGTTCGTGGCCGAAAATCGGCGGCTGCTGGACACGGTCACCGATCAGGCACTGCGCGATCCACTGACGTCGTTGGCCAACCGAGTGCTGTTCGGCGACCGGCTGGCGCACGCCGTGGCCATGCACGCGCGCGACGGTCGCGACGTCGCCGTGCTCTCACTGGATTTGGACGACTTCAAACTGATCAATGACAGCCTGGGTCATCCCGTGGGCGACGCAGTGTTGATCGAGGCCGCGGAGCGTCTACAGCGCAGCGTGCGTACCGGCGACACCGTGGCGCGGCTCGGCGGCGACCAGTTCGCGGTACTGCTCGAAGGCGGCGTCGAGCCGGCCATGACTGCGGCCGAACGCATCCTGGAGGTGTTCGACACCGAATTCTCGGTCGGCGATCAGTCGATCGACGTGCGGCCGAGCGCCGGACTGGCGGAGCTGAACCGGACCGTCACGACTGGGTTGACGTCCGAGGAGTTGCTCAAGCGGGCCAATGTGGCACTGTACTCGGCCAAGCGCACCCGTACCGGGGGGATCGCGACGTTCAACGAGGACATGAAGCTGGTTGACAGCGAGGAGATAGGACCGCCGTGCAGCGCCGGTGCTCACGACGCACGGGTGGGCGGCATGCGGCTGTTGAGCGAATTACGCACGGCGATAAGCGATGGCGCCCTGTCTGCCGAGTACCAACCGAAGTTCCACATGGTCACCGGGCGGATCATTGGTGTGGAGGCTTTGGTGCGCTGGCCGCATCCACGGTTGGGCACCCTGCTGCCGGACCAGTTCCTGCCGATCGCACGACAGAACGGGTTGATGGGAGCACTGACAGAGCTGGTACTGCACCGAGCGGCCGACGACGCCGTCGCATGGCACGCGATGGGATTCCCAGTTCCGTTCGCCATCAACCTTTTTCCGCCGTCACTGAACGAGCTCAGCCTGGCGTCGACGGTCGCCGGGGTGATGGCCGACCGCCATCTTCCGTTCGATCACGTGACAGTGGAGATCACCGAGGAACTGGTGCTGAGTAATCCGGAGCGTGCGCGTGAGGTCCTGATTCGGTTGCACGAATTCGGCATTCAAGTCGCCCTCGATGATTTCGGAAGTGGCTACTCGGCTTTGAACTACCTGATCCAGTTGCCCATCGACGAGCTCAAACTCGACCGGAACCTGGTCGCACCGATCTCGGAGGATCCACCCGCGGCGATAATCGTCCGCAAAGTCATCGAGTTGACACGGGAACTGGGCATGGTGTGCGTCGCCGAGGGTGTCGAGAACTCAGCGACCGCGGACCTGCTCATCAGCTACGGCTGTGAGGTCGCGCAGGGCTACTACTACAGCCCGCCGGTGACGGCTGACGCGCTGCAACGCATGTTGTCTGCGCAGCGCACGCCGATAGCCGAGCGGGCGACAACACTGGCCGCGCACGCACAATTCGACGAGCGCTCGATACAGCCGTAACAGCTCCGGTTGACTACTTGGCCACTGGCGATGTTGGTGACCACACCGGTCACGCAGGCCGCGTCACACACAGAGAGTTCAGAAGGTGTTCCGATCCCACGTCTGCCGGCCGACAGAAATGTTCGCTGGGATCGATCACATCGATCTGCACACCTGATGCGTGGATTGCGTGCTGTTTGAATGCACGGGCCGCGGAACCCAGAACGCGAGAGAGAGCATCACCGTCAGCAGCATCGTGCGCGCGCGCGTCGACGAATACGACCTCGGCAACCTGCCTCTTCACGGCGTACTCAACGCACTCCTTCACCCGGTTATTCGCCGCGTGAAGGCCCGTCGTGATGACGAGAACCTTTGGCAAAGACGCATCCTGATTCAGCAGCGTTTGGAGGTCACCGCATCGCGCGCCGACGATATCGATTGCGCGCGAACAGATAACGTCCGGTGCGTACACCGTCACATCCCACCCAGCTGCCGCCCAGTCAAATATGGAGCCGCCGGCGCATTGCACCGCGTCCGAGGCGCTCTGCGCCATGACGCCCAAGGCGTATCTGACCGCTGAATCAGCTATGCACCGCATTCTGCTACGAGGATCTGCCACCGGTCATTATCGTCGCCATCCGCTCGCGCATCTCGCCATACGTGAGCGCCTGCGTACCCGGCTTGGGGATGCGACCGGCATCAACTTTGGGGGTCGACAAATCCATGTCCGCGACTTCTGCGCGCAGCGCAGCGACGGTGCACTTATCCCGGCCGAGCCGTTCGACGCCGGTATAGCCAAACGCGTTCGCCGCGTTTCGCCAGCAGATTGCCTCGATTTCATCGGGACTGCACCCCTCGAGCTCCTTCGCGAGTTGTTCCGGGGCATCAGGCCAACTCGAGTCCGAATGCGGGTAATCCATTTCCCAGCAGATGGTCTCGACGCCGATACGGTGCCGGTTCTCGATGCCAACCCGGTCACGGATGAAGCAGGACAGGAAGTTTCGACGAAAGACGTCGGTAGGGGTGTTGCCATCTCCGAGGTCGTCACCGGTCCATGCACGCTGCCGACCATAGATATCCTCGAATCGCTCCAGTAGGAACGGAATCCACCCGATACCGCCCTCCGACAGAGCGAACTTGATGGTCGGGAACTCCTTGACGACGCGGGAGAACAGAAGGTCAGCGGTGAACCGTCCGGTGTCCAAAACCAGCATCGAATTGTAGGCGAGATAGCTGGTCTGATCCGAGGGCACCGGCATTCCTCCGCCCGTCCCGATGTGGATGTTGACCACCGTGTTGTTCTCACAAATGGCTTCCCACAAGACGTCCCAGTGGGGGTCCTGCCATGGCGGTTGGCCGTAATTGCCGACGTGCTGGGGCACCGTAACCGCGCGGCACCCGAGCGACGCGAGCCGCCGTACTTCGCTTGCGGATTTGACCGGATCCCACAGCGGAAGGATTCCCATCGCGATGAAGCGGTCGGGATGTGCGCCGCACCAATCCTCGATATGCCAGTCGTTGTAGGCCTTGACCATCACCGCCGAGACTTCACGGTCGCCCCGATAGGTGAACAACGCACCCGAGATGGTTGGAAACGAGGGGAAGCACACCGAGGCGAGCACTCCACTGGCGTTCATGTCTTCGACTCGGGCATCCACGTCGTAGCAGCCCTTACGCATGTCCTCGAACCGAGAGGGCTCGAAGCCCCACTCATCGTTGGGACGGCCCGCGACCGCATTCAATCCGATGTTGGGCAGCTTCATACCGTCATACACCCAGGCCACCGAGCCGTCGGCGTCTTCGACTATGCGCGGCGCGTCGTCCACATAACGTGCGGGGACCCGCTTGGCGAACATATCCGGCGGCTCGACTGTGTGGTCATCCACGCTGATCAAGACCAGATCGGCCGGATCGACCATCACAGAGTCCCTCCATACACGGACATCCGCGCAGCCACGTCATCCACCGGGCCGCATAGTCGTTGAATGAGCTGACAATACATTCAGACAGATTATGTTCTATTGCGCCAAATGACAACTACATTGCCCCACGCTGTCCGCTTGTCGAAAAAGCCGTCCAATCAGCGTTTGTGGTGAGGCCGTCATCCTCGCAGTCGTCACGAGCGAGCGGGCCAATAAGGTAATGGGCTGAACAGATATTGTTCTAGTGTTCTACCCATGGCCACTCTCTCCGTCCGCGCCCGGCTCGACTCGGCGACGCTGCCTCCGGCGAAAATGCTCATCGACGGGCATTGGGTCGACGGCGCCCTCGACACGAAGACGACCTTCCTTCGCTGAACCCAAAAGTGGCTGTCAAACGGTCGGTCGTCATGCTCGCCGGAGCAGCATCATCGTCGTACCGCTGTTGGCGCCGCCGACGCCGCATGCGGTGAGGTCGGCGTCGTCGACCTGTCGAGCACCACCGTCACCGCGTACCTGGACGCACGCCTCGTGTAAGTGGCCGAAGCCGTGCAGCCGGCCGCCCGACAGTTGGCCGCCTGCGGTGTTGATCGGCAGCTCGCCGCCCAGCGAGAAGCGCGTCGGATCGGCGACCCACTCCCCCGATTCGCCGTATTCGCAGAATCCGAAATCCTCGAGGAAGCACAGCACGAACACGCTGAAACCGTCATAGAGCGACGCATAGTCGACATCACTAGGCGTGAAGTCGGTCCTGTCCCAGATGGTCGACCACCGAGAGTTCAGCCGACCGATGTCCTGGCCGCCTTCAAAGAGGAAGCGGTCATGGTGGGCGCAATCGAGAGCCTCGACGACGACGCCCGGATGGTCGAGGGCCGACGCGTGTTCGGCGCGCGACACCACGAATGCCGTTGCGCCGTCGCAGGCGATGTCGCAGTCGTACATACACAGCGGGTCAGACACCATACGAGCATCGAGATAGGTGTCGAGGTCGATCGGCTCGCTGTAGACCGCCTTGGGATTCAGTTTGGCGTGCGCCCGTTCGACGATCGCGATCTGACCCAGTTGTTCCCTGGTGAGCCCGAATCGGTGTATGCGGGAACGGATCTGGAGGGCAGCGAGGTTGGCCGCCGCCGCCCCGTATGGCAATTGCCATCCCAACTGACCCGTCGCCCGTGATCCCGCAGCCACCCCGTAGCCGCGACGACGGTCAGCACCTTGTGCCGTTCCCTCCCAGATGCTTCGCCAACACAACACGTGATTGGCCATCCCTCCGGCCACAGCGAGCATGGCGTCGACGACGGCGCCGAGCTGGCCGGGGTATTCGACGCCGCCGGCCACCCAGTTCGGCCGAATACCAAGAGCATCGTGGATCTCGCGCAGCCCCGCTCCCGAGAATCCTTTCCCTGCCATTGACGCACCAGGGTAGGTGGTGAGGCCGTCGATGTCGGCCAGCGTCAACCCCGCATCCTCGACCGCCGCCAGACACGCATCGACGGTGAGCTGCAACGGGTCCCGGCCGAGACGACGCCCGATGTCGGACTGGCCGATGCCGCTGATGATGACATCGCTGGTCAGACGCGAGTGCATCAGCGGTCCGGAGCAAACAGGGGAAGATGAACGGCGTCCCCTTCTGTGCCGTCGTCACCACGCTGGAAGGTCACCCGCACCGGCATGCCGACGACGACATCGTCTGGAGCGACGTCGACGAGGTTGGTCAGCACGCGCGCCCGTGGATCTTCGACCGGGTTGACGAAGGCGATGACATAGGGCGTAGGGATCCCTGGGAAGAACGGATGGTGGTTGACCGTCCAGGACTCCACTGTCCCACGACCCGACATCGCCACCCATTCCGGTGTGGCGTGGTCGAATTGGCAACGCAGCGCGGGGGGATGAATGATGCGCTCGCAATCGGGGCACCGTTGCAACCGCCACACCCCCTCGGCGCCCGACGTCCAGTACGGACGGTTGAGCGCAGACAACGCGGGTAGCGGTCGGCCGCTGGGTGCCCGATCGTCAGGCACCGGGCACCGCGTCGTCGGCCGCGTCGTCGACACCGAAGATAAAGCGATCGGCAATCGTGTGTTCGTTGCGGATCGACATTTCCTGCGCGGTGTTGAGCCACAGGCCGTCGAAACCGTTGGAATGCATGCCGGCGTGGATTGCTCCGATGTTCTTGAGGTCCTGGGTCGGAAGTTCCCCCCACCCGTCATGGTCCTGCCAGCGTTCGAATTCCAGCCAACTGGTCTCGGGGACCTCGCCGGGCGCGAAGTGCTCCAATGAGAACATCTCGAACACGCACCGGTTCGGGTCGTCGGCGTCCGGCAGCATCCGATATCCGAGGATGCACGATTTCTCGACCAGGATCACCAGAGTTGGAAATACGTGCCAGTCTCCATTGCCCGCGAAGTACTGCTCCATGGTCATCTTGGGGTAATCGACACCCTCCGCGAGGGCGAGTTCCTCGCACATCTGGTGGTAGAGCACAAAGGGCGGTGTGTCGCTGGGCTCCATAGTCGCAAGCTGTTGCGCGACACGGTAATCGCGTTCGGTGGCCAGCGACCGTACTTCGAGGTAGTTGTACTGCATCGAGTTCGCGAAGACCTCCGGGCGGGCCGCCTGCTCCTTGCGCGCGCTGTCCTTGTCTCCACTGTCGGGTCGCGCCGTGTAGATGAACCGCGAGTGGTTGCGGTAGGGAATAGTCGGTGTGTAGGGCGCGTAGACGAATTCCTGAGGCGGCGCCGGTTCGGTCGACGGTCGAGGCCCCTGCGTCGCGCGCAATGTTTGCGGATGTGTGCCCGGCGTATGGTAGCCCTCGATGAAGGCGTCGATCACCGTTTTGTAATTGGCCGGCAGAAACGTGCGCTTGCGCCAGCGGAAACGCATGTCCTGCAACCGGAACGGAGCAAGCGCTGTCGGCAGGGGATCGAGCCAATCCAGCAGATCCGGCGGGTCCTCGGCCATGCTCACGAACACCCAGCCACCCCAGGTCCCTACTGCTACCGGCCGAAGCGACCACTGTTCACGAGGACGATTGAGAAACTCGTCGCGTGAGGGCACGAACGACGAGCGGCCGTCGAAAGCGTACCGCCACCCGTGAAATTCACACCGGAGCTCGCCGTCGGCGGCGCAGCCCGTTCCCCGCACGACTTTCATCCCCCGGTGCGTGCAGGCGTTGTAGAACGCTTTGATGCTCGCGTCCTTCTGCCGCACCACCATGATCGACTGCCTGCCGATCGTGTACTCGTAGTAGTTGCCGGGTTCGGGAATCTCTTCCTCGCGGCAGGCGGGTTGCCACACCTGCGTGAAAAGCCGATCGAGTTCGAGCTGGAGAAACTCGGGATCGATGTAGCGGCTCTTCGGAACGAAGGTTTCACCGCAGGCGTACCGGGGTGGCACCTTCCCGGCGGAGTCCCGCGCCACGTTGTCGACAGTCGTCATCGCACATCGCCTCCGATCAGCTGGCGGGGGGCTTGTCGAAGATGTTCGGGGACACCGAGCCCTTGAACGACGCCTCGATCTCGGCGAACGCTGTCGGTATGTCCCAGGTGCCCGACGCGGACACGATCTCGCGTTCGAAAACCGGGTTGGTCATCAGGCTGATGCGCCCGTTACCCGCGAAGATGATGCGGCGGTTGAGCCATTCAGATTGTTCGCTGGCCAGGTAGATCACCGGCGGCACAACGTTTTCCGGCGCCAGTCGCTTGTTCTCAGCTGAATAGTCCAAACTGCCCCCGCCCTTGATGCCCTGGGTCATCCGGGTGCCGGCGATCGGAGCGATGGCGTTGCTGCGAACCCCGTAACCGGCGAGTGCATTTGCACACGAGTAGGTGAGCCCGACGATGCCCATCTTGGCCGCGGCGTAGTTCGGCTGACTGGGCGCGCCGTGCAGACCGGACATCGACGTGAAGTTGATCAGCCGATACTGACCGCCGCGGTTCTCCCGCCACCATGAAGCCGCATGCCGAGTCAGGTTGAACGTACCTTTCAAATGAACCGAAACGACGGTGTCGAAATCCTGTTCACTCATCTTGAAGATCATGTTGTCGCGAAGGATTCCAGCGGCATTGACCATGATGTCGAATCCGCCCAGCGTCGACGCGGCACGGTTGATCAGCTCCTCGCAGGCGCCGAAATCGGTGATGTCGGTGGTGTCGGAGAAGGCTTTACCCCCGCGCTCGTTGATCGCGGCGGCGACACTTTCGGCCGGACCCGCATCGTGGCCGCTGCCGTCGACCGCGACGCCGGCATCGGACACCATCACAGTGGCCCCTTCGGCTGCCAACCCCTCGGCAACGGCCGCTCCGATTCCGCGCCCAGCACCGGTCACCAGCGCCTTTCGTCCGTCCAGGACTCCCATCATCGACTCCTCATCGATCAGTCACGACCAGCATACAGAACACATGCACATAATTTGTATAGCTGTCACCAGGCTTTTGACAATCTAGTCGAAGCCCCATTCCGTGTACCTGCGCTCGAGCTCGGCCATCGCCTCCCGGCCGCCGCGCGTCGTACGCTCCTTCATGAAGTTGAACTCGTCGTCGCGCCACGCAAGATTGGTGAACACGCTGTGGCCCATCGGGACCCAGTCACCGAACTGGGCCATCCCCACCGCGTTCCAGAAAGTGATCAACGCGTGCTTTCCGATCATCAGGCCGTCCGCGGAGTGGTGCGCGACCGCGCGGGCGTAGCGCATGGCCTCGTCGCGCAAACCGCCCGCAGGGACGACCGACGAGGCGACGCCCCACTCCTTGAGCTCGGCGGCCTTGACCTTGCGGCCAGTGATCATGGCCTCGTATCCGCGGTTGGGCCCCAGCTTGAGCAGGGCAAGCGGCATGATGGTCGAAAAGCCGGCGAAGCCGATTCGCGCCTGGGGCCTGGCGATGTACATGTCGTCGGAGACGACGAGAATATCCGCGGCCAAGGCCAGATTCATCCCAGCGCCCAAGGTAGCCCCCTGGCATGCGGCGATGACCGTCTTGGGGAACTCCATCCAGTTCGTGAAGTGGCGGTGCAGGCGACGGGCGTTAGCCAGTCGGGCCGTCTGCGGAAGCCTGTTACCTTTCTTCAGCCCTGCCTGTTCGACCGGCAACCGGCGGACGTCGTCACCGCTGCAGAAGTCCTTGCCTGCCGCTACGAGTACAACGACTTTGACCTCGTCGTCCGCCTCTGCGGTATCCAACCGATCCTTGAACAGCGCGTGCATCTCCGGCGACAGGATGGCGTTTCGCCGGTCGGGCCGGTTGATGGTGATGCAGGCGATGTGCGGTTCGACGACCTCGTAGGTGACCCAGTCCTCGTCCACCTCGAACTCGCTGCCCTTTTCGTCGCCCACAGTCTCACCCCTCCGCGCCAGCCGATAGTGACCTGAACATTAAGACAGTATCCGATCATTTGTTTCATCGATGATATCCTCCTTCGCATGCCGCAACTCGTCATCTCCAAGCACGTCGACGCGATACCGGCGACCGTGTGGGCGATTGTTGCGGACTTCGCCGACGTCAACTGGATCCCCGTCGCCGGAGTGGTGGAGGTCGAGGGCGAGGGCATCGGCATGCGCCGCTTGATTCACGGGAGCGGAACCACGCCTGTTGCAGAAACCTTGACGAGCATGGATCCCGACCGCATGGAGCTGAGCTACTCGATCGCCAACAACCCCCTGCCCGTCAAGCGATTCGACGCCCTCGTCTCCGTGCGCCCCACGGGCGATGCCGCAACGACGGTCACGTGGAGCGTCGACTACGACCCTGTGGGTACCGCCGAGGCAGACCAGACTGCCGCGCGCGAAGCGATCGAGGCAGTGTACGGAATGATGGCCGGCTGGCTGGCGGACGCATCGTCGACCCGTGAGGCCACGTGACCGAACGCGATTACGGCGTTCCGCTCACGTCATCGGATCGCATTTTCCGCGACGAGGTTCGCGACTTCCTCGCGGCGGCCCTAACGCCGGATCTGCGCTCACGCGAAGGCGGCGAGTCCGGCCGGCTGGATCGGATGCGCACCTGGCAGAGCCGTCTCCACGAGTCCGGGCTGGCCGCAATCTCATGGCCGACAGAATTCGGCGGCCGCAGCGCAACGCCGGTGCAGCAGTTGATCTTCAACGCCGAAATGGCGTCTGCACACGCTCCTGAGCCGATCAACCGCAGCGCAATAAATCAGCTCGGTCCCACGATCATCCAGTGGGGCAGCGACGAACAGCGATCCCATTATCTGCCGCGCATCCTCTCTGCCGAGGACGTCTGGTGCCAGGGCTTCAGCGAGCCCGAAGCCGGAAGTGATCTCGCCTCTCTGAAGACGAGAGCCATGATCGACGGTGACGAGCTGGTGATCAGCGGGCAGAAGGTGTGGACGTCAAAGGCGCAGTACGCCAACAAGATCTATCTGCTCGTTCGAACGGATCCGGCCGCCCCGCCACACGAGGGGATCAGCTATGTGCTGGCCGACCTGGCGGTCGAGGGTATCGAGGTGCGTCCCATTCGCCAGATCACCGGCGACGCCGAGTTCAACGAGATCTTCTTCGACAGCGTCCGGGTGCCGCTCGCCGGCGTTCTCGGCCCGTTGAACGAAGGGTGGCGGGTCGCGAAGTCAACGCTTGGCTACGAGCGAGTGGGCCAGAGCCGTACGCACCGAATCGAGCGCCGCCTGGCCATTCTGACATCGATGGCCAGGGAGCCGAATGCGCTCAGCGACAACGGGTTGGACGACGAATACGTAGCCGACCAGCTGGTGCGCTTCACAGCTCAGGTGGAAGCGCTACGCCAGATCGCCGCTCAGGCGACCGCCGCAGGCGTACGTGGGGTGAGCCCAGGACCCGAGGCCTCAGTCGCCAAACTGTTGACCTCGGAGGTCGACCAGGCGATGGCGAACTTCGGACTTGATCTCGCCGGTCCGGCGGGCACGCTGTTGGCTGGTTCCCCCGGTGCAGCGAAGAAGGGCAACGTCGCCAAGAGCTATCTGCTGATGCGCGCTGCGACGTTCGGAGCCGGGACGTCCGAGATACAGCGGAATGTCATCGCCGAGAAAATATTGGGACTGCCCCGTGACCCGTGACCGTGAACTGTCCTTGACCGAGATGGCCGACTCGGCGGCGGAGCTCAGCGAGCTGCGCACCACCGCGGATGACATCTTGAGTCACGCGTGGACGGTCGAGCGCACCCGCAGCCTCCTCGACGGTCCCGAACCGGCTTTCGACAAGGACCTATGGAAAACGATCGTCGAACTGGGCTGGCCCGATGTGCTGGTTTCCGAGCCCCGCGGCGGTGGCGGCGCGGGGATACGTGAACTGTGCGTACTCACCGAGGCGGCCGGCGCGATTACCCTGCCGGTTCCACTGGCCTCAGTCGCATCCGCGGCGTGGTGCGCAGACCGCTGCGTCGAGGGCATCACGCTCGTTCTCGAGGACGTGGGCGCGACACTGCGCGACGGCAAAGTCACCGGAACCTGGCCGCTGGTGCCGTTCGGTGCGGTAGCCGAACGACTGATCGTCATCGCCATGAGCGACGGAGAACCCGTGTTGGGCATCGTCGACGCGGACGGCGGCGGTGTGCAGCGGACGCCACAATTACCGCTTGACCTCAATCCCGCCAGCAGCATCAATCTCGCTGAAGCGGAGCTGCTGCAGATCAGCTCAGGACCCGATGCCGCCGACCGCCACCGCAATGCGCTGATGCGCGACCGGCTCGCCACGATTGCGGAAGTCATCGGGATCGCTTCGGCCGCCAACGACGCCGCGGTCGAATACGCGAAAGTGCGGACTACTTTCGGTCGACCGATCGGATCCCGGCAGGCGATAAAACACCGTCTCGTTGACCAGCGCTCGGTGGTCGAAGTCGCTCGCGCACTGGTGAATCGGGCCGCCGACGCCTGCGAACTCGACCATCCCGACGCCGAAGCACTGGTGTCATTGGCCGCGTTCTGGGCGGTCGACTCACTGCGGCGGGTACCCGAAGGAGCTACCCAGGTGTTCGGCGGAATCGCCTACACCTGGGAGCACGACGCGCACGTCTACCTGCGACGCGCAGCATGCCGCACCGCAGACCTGGGCTCGCGCTCACTTCACCGCTCAATCGTCGCTCGCTGGCTCGACTCAAGAATTTCGACTAACCGAAGTCCATGATGAGGTGGGTGAGTCTCGACTCGGCGAGCGCCCAGCGTCCGTCGGTGCGAACCCAACGATCGTGATAGTGCCCGAAAGCCGTCAACGACGTCCCGTTGTCCCAAAGAACACGCTCCTGCACAGGCCAAATGGCTAGGGCTTCATCCCCAGACATCTCGACTTCTGGGATGTGGACCTGATGCACGGTTCGGGCGCCTGCCACTGATTCCCTGATCGCGGCGATGACCTCGTCGCGGCCCACGATGGCTTCGATGTCCGGGTTACCGTCACTGAGATCGAGTCTGACGTCCGGCGCGAGCACTGTGGCGAACGCTTCCCAATTCTTGGTATCCAGTGTCCTGCAGTATTTCGCCTTGGCTTGATAGAGCTCCTGGATGACCATCAGAGCTGTGTCGCCACTCATGTGACCGCGAGTTCCAGCCGCTCGAGACGACGCACCAAGATGCTCGGGAGCCAACGCCCCACCGCGGCAGGCTCGATCCATTCGGTCTGTTCCAAGAGCAGCTCTAAGACGATGTGGGCTTCGAGGCGAGCGAGCGCTGCTCCGACACAGAAGTGCGCACCCTTACCGAAGGTGATGTGGCCTTTCCCTTTCGGGCGATCCAGTCGGAACTCATCGGGGCTGTCGAATTGCGAAGGATCGCGGTTGGCCGCGCCCCACAACAAGAACAAGCGACTCCCGGCCGCCAGTTCGACGCCGCCAAGGGTGGTGTCCTCGACCACGTGCCGATAGTGTCCCCGGAAGGGCGGCTCGAATCTCAAGGACTCTTCGATGAATGCGCCCAGCAAGACCGGATCAGCACGAAGCTGACGCTGGATGTCAGGGTGCGTTGCCAAAATCCAGACGGCGCTGCCCAGCAGCGACGCCGTCGACTCACCGCCGGCGCTGAACAGGGTCAACATGATCACCCGGGCGGTGTTGTCGTCGAGCGCTCCCGACCCGCACGCGGTGGCGAGGTCGCCAAGCAGGTTGTCACCCGGGTCGCTGGCTGCTTGCGCGAAGTACTCGCTGATGTAGACGCTCAGCTCGATTGCCGCATTGCCGGCTGCTGCGAGACCATCGGCGTCGATCAGTCCGTCGAGTAATTGCGTTGTGGCATAACCCGACTTGATGAGCATGTCGACATCGTCGTCGGGAACACCAATCAGCCTGGCTACCACCATCATGGGGAGGCGGTTGGCCATCGCACTCATCCACTCGATCCGCCCGTCGGTCCTTCCGGCACGCCAGAGGCGTGCAGCGGTATCGGCGACGAATCGCTCTGTCGCGCGGATGCGTTTGGCGGCGAGTTGGGGAACAAGCATCTTCCGATGGACGGCGTGAATCGGGTCGTCCGCAGTCGCGAGAACATGGGATGCACCCCCGAATCCCTCCATTTCGAATGCGCCCACCCCGTTCTCAGGGGTATAGGTCATCGTGGCGGTCAGATTTGATGAGAAGTCGTCGGGGCGTCCAATGACTTCATTGATTGCCTCCCAGCCGTAGACCGCGTAGAACTCTGAGCCGGCGACCTGCTGAACCGGGCCACGTTCGCGCATTCGCGCGTAGTACGGATAGGGGTCTTGGATCGTGGTGTCGCTGAAGAACTCGACGCCCGAAACGTCCGGATCGACGGTCACTGACTTCGCTCCCTCGCTGTAGAGGCGATCAGCGGTAATCGAGCGTGACCGGCAGCCGATCGTAAGTGTGCACCAGGGCGGACGGCCGCAACGAGCCCTCTCCCGTCACGCGAATTCCCTTGGCGCGCTTGATCACCTCGTCTAGGACGAACCGCGCCTCGCGACGTGCCAGTGCTGCCCCCATACAGAAGTGCTCACCCACGCCGAAACCGAGATGCCCCGCAGCGTCCTGGCGATGGACATCGAATTCCTCGGCAGTCGGTCCCCAATGGTCAACGTCCCGGTTGGCGGATGCGTAGGCGAGAAGAAGCCCGTCGCCTTCTCGAATCGTGGCGCCACGCAGTTCGACGTCTTGTGCCGCTTGGCGCGCCATGCTCATCACGGGCGTCCACCAGCGCAGCACCTCCTCGACCGCATTATTGCCGACCTCGGGATCCGCGAACGCTTGTTCCGCCTGATCGGGATGCATGTCGAAACACGCGGCAATACCAGCGATCAGACTTTGCGTCGTTTCACTGCCCGCCGCCAATAGCGTCAGCGCGTAGGTCATCACCTGGATCTCGTTGAGCGGCTCGGAGTCGATGCGCACCTGCGAGAGCATCGAGAGCAGATCATCGGTCGGATCCTTGGCACGCTCGGCAACCAGTGCCATCAAATAGGGGGCGACCTCACCGAAGATCAGCTCCATGTCACCATCGTCGGCGACGCCGCTACCGACCTTCGCGATCGTCGTGGCCCACCCCGCCACCTTTGGCCAGTCGGCTTCAGGCACGCCCAACAGATAGGCGAAGACATACACCGGGAACGGTTCAGCGACGTGTTCGATCCAGTCGAATTCGCCGTCGGGAAGGCCGTCGAAGATGGTGGCGATCACCTCACGCACGCGCGCCTCGAGTTTCGCGACGGCACCCGGCGTGAAGCGGACCCCGATTGCCTTGCGATGTGCGCGGTGTTCGGGCGGATCCATGAACAGGATTCCGCGAGCGCCGTAGCCCTGAGGATCGCGGCCCTCCCGACGCGCGACAAGGTCCATCATGATGGCGATACGCTCGGACTTGAACTTCTCTGGACGCGCCGAGATGGTCTTGATGTCGTCGTACTTCGTCACGACCCAGAACTGCCCCTGCTCGTACCAGTGCACCGGGTCGGTGTCACGCAGTTGCGCAAACGTCGCATTCGGATCGCCCAGATAGAACGAGGCATCATCGAAGCGGGCGTCAGAGGGTGCCGAAGTTATCGCCATGACTCTGAACAATAGAACACAATATGTGAATGTGTGAAGACTGGCTGCACATGACGCAGTTGGACATCAATAGAACGAATGTTGTTCAATTGTACAAATGAGCCATGCCGCACTCAGTAGCTGACGAAGGGTGACCGACGCCGTGCCCTCCTCAGGATTCTTGTCAGGTGTGCGTGTACTGCAGCTCGGCGACGGTATCGCGGGGTCATCGGCCGCGGCCCTACTGGCCAGCCTCGGCGCCGACGTGGCGCGCCGTCCCCTGTCGGCAGCGCACCGCGTGGGGCCCCGGATCGACACTTCTTCGGGTCCACAGACCGCCGTCGACCTGGTCCTCGATCGGCAAAAGCGGTTGTTGCGATCCGACGAGAAACCCGACCTCGGCGACTACGACATCGTCATCAACGACGGCGCAAGCGAACAGCCCACACCCGTCGAGGGGGTCGTCGTCAACCTCACACCCTTCGGCATGGACGGACGCCATCGCAATCGGCCGGGCGGCGAGATCGTCGCGCAGGCTAGCGGCGGTCTGCTGGCCACAATCGAGGACGCCGACGGTAATCCGGTACCTGCGCCGGGATACGTCGCATCGAAATCCGTGGGCGCAGTTGCGGCGTTGGCGGCACTGCACGGATTGGACCGGCACAACCGCAGCGGCGGCGCCGTCGTGGTCGACGTTTCGGCGCAGGAGGCGGTGATCTTCACCGCTGCGCTCCCCGAGTGCGCCCACACCATGTACCGGTGTCCCGGCCGCGCCGGCAGCGGACGTTACCTGGCGCCCTCGGGCGTCTTCGAATGCCAGGACGGACTCGTCCGCATCACTGCCGTGGAGAATCACCAGTGGCAACAGTTGAGAAAGACCATCGGCGATCCTGAATGGGCGGCGGGCCTCGACGAACGATCCGCGCGAATCGAGCATGCCGATCTGATCAACGCGCGGGTCACCGAGTGGACGAGAAATCAGAACAAGTCGGACTGCGCCGCGCTGTTGCAGGCCAACGGCGTCCCCTCCACCCCGGTCAACCATCCGGGCGAACTGTTGAACTCGCCGCAGCTTGCCCACCGCTCGTCGCTGCAGAACGCACGAATCGACGACCGCGATGTCACCGTGCTCGGCCCGCCGTGGACCGTGACACCCGGTCGCCCGGGGACCGGCCGCGGCACCGGCATCGCCGGACTTCGCATCGCCGAACTCACCCACGTGCTCGCCGGGCCCATCGTCGGGGCGTTGCTCGGGGGGATGGGCGCAACGGTCGTTCGGCTCGAGGATCCCGACCGGTTGGACATTTACCGCCGCAGCGGCCCGTTCGCCGACGGGGTCGCCGGCCCCGAGCGCGGCGCGTACTACGCCGTGGCCAACCACTCGAAGCAGAGCGTGCTGCTCGACCCGGAGCACATTGGCGCCGATGTCGCCGCGATACTGGCCGACTCCGACGTCCTCATCGAGAATGTCGGATCGTCTCGGTTGAAGCGCCTCGGCGTGGATCCTGCGGAACTCGCGGACACCGGCCGATTGACTCTTCGCGTGTCCGGATTCGGCTCCGATGGACCACTGGCTGGATATCGGGTGTACGCCAACAACGTTCAGGGCTACGGCGGTCTGGCGGCGCTGAGCACCACCGCCGACGGGTCGCCGGCTCGGTTGGGTACCGTTCTGGCCGATCCGCTGTCCTCGGTCGTCGGAGCATTGGTGATCGCGGCATGGGCGCTGGACCGAAATCGATCCGGCGGGGCGGTGATCGATCTGTCCATGGCCGAAGTGGTCGCGTCGACGATTGCGGAGTACGTCGCCGCCGCGTCGACAGAGCAGACGCCTTCGGCCGTCGACGTTCACCGGTTTGTCCACCGCTCGACCGACGACCACTGGGTCGCGGTCGAACTAGCCGGAACGCAATGCGAAGCCGACAGCACCGAGTTCGTCCGCGCCCTGATCGCCACCAATCGGGCCGACGACGCGGCGCTGAAGCTTCAGGGCGCGGGCATTTCGGCTGCCGTGGTCCGAAGCGGCGGCGAACTGGTGAACGACGGCCACCTCAACGAGCGCGGCTTCTTCCCCGAAATCGCCCATCCGGATCCCGATCTGAGAACGGCACGACTGGTTGGACTCCCCTGGCGGTTCGCCGGCGAAGGTCCGCTTCCGTTGAGTCCGCCGCCCGCGCTGGGGAGTTCGAACGCCCTCTACGAGAGGAACACCGATGCCGATGTCACCGCCTGATCGCCCGGCGACCGTGTGGTCGTCGACGTTCATTCCCTCGAAGTCACCCCTGCCCGGCTTCGGCGCCGAGGGTTACAGCGTGGCGTGGGTCGACAGCGGCACCGAACGACTTCAAGTGGTCGTGGACGGCGCCCGACCATCGCCTGGGACGAAGGGACGGTTGGTGGATCGCATCTTTGACGATCAGACCGTCGAGATGTTCATGGCGGATGACCGATGACCGGCGTTCATCTCGCCGGTGTCGGCGTCACCGAGTTCGGAAAACACCGTGACGTCCCGCTGATCGAACTTGGCGTCACAGCGGCACGGCAAGCCCTGCAGGACTCCGGCCTTGACTACACCGACATCGGTGAGGTGTTCACGGCCTCGTCACTAGCTGGACCGCAGACCGGTATCAAGGTTGCACTCGAGTTGGGACGCACCGGGATTCCGGTTACCGCAACCGAAAGCGCCTCGGCGAGCGGCCTGGTCGCGCTCCGGCACGCGATCTCCGCAGTCACCTCAGGCCGAAGCGAGGCCGCCCTCGCTATCGGCTACGAGAAGACGACCGCCTTGGAGCCAGGTGGTGTGGTACCCGCGGCTGTTGGGTTCTGGGACCGCTTTCCCGCACAGACGCACTACGCCATCGAGGCGGCCCGATGGCTGTACGACGCCCGCTGTGGACCCGAGGTGATCGCCGCTGTGGCCGCGAAGTCCTACAACCAGGCCCGGTTGAATCCGCTTGCAGTACGACGGGACTCCGGTCCGGTGACCGTGGACGACGTGCTGGCCGCCCGGATGGTGGCGGAGCCGCTGACGAAGATGATGTGTCACGCCTCGGTGGACGGCGCCGCCGCCATTGTCGTGACACGCGAACCACGTCCGCGATCGGTCTCGGTGTTGGCGGTCGAACAGACCAGTTGGCCAACCGATCCGTCGTGGCCGCTCCTCGGGCCCGTCGTGGGCCCGCCGTCGCAACTGACGCTGACCGCCGAGAGGGCATACACCACCGCAGGCATCAAACCGACAGATATCGGGGTGATTTCACTGCACGACATGTGCGCCAGCGAGGAAATCACCGCACTCATCGCCATGGGGTTGGCCGATTCCGCCGGAGTTGCCGCACTCGCCCAGACCGGTGGTCTCGCGCACGACGGAACGCTGCCGACCAACACCGACGGTGGCTGCATCGCCCGCGGCCACGCCTTTGGAGCGACCGGCCTGGCTCAGGCCGCAGAAGTCGTCACCCAACTTCGCGGCGAGGCCGGAGCGAGGCAGGTGGCACAGCCAAAAGTCGGGATGGCTCAAGCTGTCGGCGGCGGCGGCTCCTGTGTCGTGGCGCTGATGCGCGCCTGAACTGGCGATTTCTACGCGATCGCGCCACTCTCTTTCAGCGCGAGGATCCGGTCCCAGTCACCGCCGAGATCCAAGATGAGTTGCTCTGTGTCGGCAGCGAATTCGGGCATCGGCGCCAACGCCAGCGGTGTCTCGTCGAAGAGCACGGGGCTTGCCACAAGATCGAAGCTCGCTCCCTGGTCATCCACCGTGACGATGTTGCCGTTCGCACGCACCTGCGGGTCGGCGGCCACCTCGGCGGTGGTCTGCACCGGTGCCCACTGTCCGTCGAAACCCTCCAGGGCGACCCGCCAATGAGCTAGCGGCTGAGCGCCGATCGTCGCACGCAACACCTCTATCGCGTCTGCACCGTTGGCAGCGAGCAGCTGGTGGGTCGCAAAGCGTTCATCCTCGGCCAGTTCAGGGACGCCCACCCGGCGACAGAACTCAGCGAAGTAGCGGAATCCCTGCAGCATGGACAGCCCCAGGAACCGGCCGTCTGCGGTTCGATAGAACCCGACCAATGGGTTGTTCGGGGTGACGTTGGCTCCCGCAGGATTGGTCTGCCACGGTTGACCACTCACCAACGCGGCGTTGATGGCCACGCCGGACGCCCACACACCCACTCCCAAAAGCGAGATATCCACCACACGAGCATGACCCGTGCGCTCCCGTTCGAAGAGCGCGGCGGCGATACCGCCGGCGATCGTCATTCCCCCGATCGAATCCCCGTACGCGGGTCCCGGTTGTGGAACCACCCCGTCAATGTCGCAGGGCGTCGAACCGGCGGCGCCCGCGGCCCGGCTCCAAAATCCCGTCATGTCGTAGCCGCCGGTCCCAGCGTCAGGCCCCAGCGGCCCGTAGGCGCTACCGCGCGCATACACGATGTCGGGATTGGCGGCCCGCAGATCGTCGACGTCGATCCGCAGTTTCTTCCTGGCGTCCGGCAAGAAGTTGGTGAGGAACACATCACTGGTCTTGGCAATGTCCATCAGCAGCTCATGCCCGTCCGGCGTCGCCATGTCCAATGCGACCGAGCGTTTCCCGCGGTTTGCGTGCTCCATCACCGGGTTCCGCTCACCCTCGATGGTAATGTGCCCGAGCTGACGCAGGCCGCGTTGGGAGTCGCCGGTCTGCGGATGCTCGATCTTGACCACGTCCGCGCCCCAGTCCGCCAGCACTGCACCGGCAGCGGGCACGAACGTCCACTGCGCGACTTCGAGTACCCGTACGCCCGACATGGGTCCGCTCATCGATTCCCCTCGTACCTTCGTTGATCGCTATCGTGTCAGCGGCGATTCAGCGTCACCGGCAGCAGATCGAAATTGTTGTTCAGCGCCGATGGCCTGGGAACGCGTTCTCCGGTGACTTCAATGCCGCTGGCGCGCTTGACGATTTCGTCAAGCGTCAGTCGCGCCTCTCTGCGGGCGAGTGCAGCGCCCATGCAGAAGTGTTCGCCGACTCCGAAGCCGAGATGGCTCGGCGCGTCCTTGCGTCGGATGTCGAACTGATCGGCCGTTTCACCAAAGTGCTCCGTGTCGCGGTTCGCTGAACCGTAGGCGAGCAGCACTCCATCACCCTCCCGGATCACCTTGCCGCGCAACTCCACATCGTGGGTGGCTTGTCTCGCCATGCTGCGTACCGGTGTCCAATAGCGAAGGACTTCTTCGATGGCGTTGTCCACCAGCGAAGGATCGTCGAACAGCGCTCGCGCCTGGTCCGGATGACTTGCCAGGCACTCGGCGATACCCGCGATCAGACTCTGGGTGGTTTCGCTACCGGCCGCCAGCAGCGTGAGCGCATACACCATGATCTGCAGGTCGTCGAACGGTACCCCGTCGATCTCACCCAACGTGGCGAGCATCGTCATCAGGTCGTCATCGACCGGGTTCTGAGCCTTCTCCTTGGCGATGTCCAGGAGATACGGACCGATCTCGGTCATGATGACATCGAAATCCGCCTGGGTTGCCGCTCCACTTCCGGAGCGTGAGATCGCCGTCGACCATCCGGCCACTTTCGGCCAGTCGGCCTCGGGTACGCCGAGGAGATAGGCGAAAACGTAGACAGGTATCGGCTCCGCGACGTGTGCTATCCAGTCGAACTCCCCGTCAGGCAATGCGTCGAAGACCTCGTTGACGACCTGTTTTACCCGCTCTTCTGCCCTGGCGACCGCCGCCGGGGTGAAGCGACCCTGGAATGTTCGTCGATGAGCCCGATGGACCGGCGGATCGAGGAACATGATTCCTCTGTTCCGGTAGCCCTGCGGTTCGACTCCCTGCTTGTGCGCGATGAGATCCATCAGAATCGCGATGCGTTCGGAGGCGAACTGATGAGGTCGTGCCGAAATCGCTTTGATGTCATCATATTTTGTGATGACCCAGAACTTTCCGTCGTCATACCAGTGCACGGGATCATGTGTTCGCAGCTCGCGGAACACCTCGTCGGGGCGATCGAGGTAGAACTGAGCCTGGTCGAATTGCGCGCCTGAGGTCGCCGACAGGGGATTCGTGACTGTCGTCATAGATGAACAATAGAACACAAAGTGTCTATTTGCGATATGGTCGTCGGGTGAGCTCTGCCTTGTCGCACCTTCGGGTGTGTGACCTCAGCGGGCAACTGGCCGGCGCGGGCGCGACGAAGATCCTGGCCGCGTTTGGTGCCGAGGTGATCCGGGTCGAGGATCCCGCGACCCGTGGCCTGTGGGACGCCCTACGGGGAGTGGGTCCCTATGTCGACGACCGTCGTGGGATCGACCTCGGCGCCGGGTTCAACAACCACAATGTCGGGAAGTACGGCGTCACCATCAACCTGCGTCTCGACGAGGGAAAACAGCTGCTGCGTGAACTGGTCGCGATCAGCGACGTCGTCTGTGAGAATTTCGCGGCCGGCGTGATGGCGCACCGCGGCTTCGGCTACGACGATCTTCGCGAGATCAAGCCCGACATCATCTATGTGTCCAACTGCGGATTCGGCCATACCGGCCCGTACCGCGACTTCAAGACGTGGGGTCCGATCGTGCAGGCGATGAGCGGTCTCACGTTCACCTCGGGGCTGCCCGATGCCGAACCCGCCGGTTGGGGCTTCTCCTACATGGATCACGGGTCGGCCTTCTACATGACGGTGGCCATCATGGCGGCGCTGCACCACCGTGACCGCACGGGTGAAGGTCAGCACGTCGATCTGGCCACGGTGCCCGCGGGCATCGCGATGCTGCCAACCGAGGTGCTCGACTGGACGGTGAACCGGCGACGCACCTCGGCACGAGGAAACCGGGCCGACTTCGACGAGTTCGCACCCCACGGCATCTACCCGTGCGCGGGTGAGGACCGATGGATCGCCATCGCGTGCCGTGACGACAGGGAGGCGGCGTTGCTGGCCAAGGTGCTGGACGAACCCGCGATCGCCTCGGAGCGCTTCGCGACACTGGCCACTCGACTCGCCGCCGCCGACGAACTCGACGAACTGGTTGCCACGGCCACCTCCCGCCGCGATGCCATCGCACTGGCCGATGATCTCGTCGATGCCGGCGTGCCCGCCAGCGTCGTCAAGAGCCCGCGGGAACGCATCGACGAAGACCCGGACCTGGCCAGGATGGGACTCTTCCCGACCGTCACACACCCCGACATCGGTGCCGTGCGCGTCGAGGGTGTTCCGCTCACCTTCTCAGCGACCCCGTGGAATGTAGACAGGCCGGGACCCAAACTGGGCCAACATAATCGCGAAATCCTGGGCGCACTCCTCGGCCACGATGACTCGACGCTTGATGCCTGGGCCGAGCGAGGTGTGATCTGAGCGCGCTAGCCGATCTCCGCGTCGTGGAGATAAGCGACCAGTTCACGCCCGTGGGCGGGCGTGTGCTCGCCGAACTCGGAGCCGAAGTCATCGTCGTCGAACCGGCACAGGGTTCCCCGCATCGTCTGCGTCCGCCGTTCGTCGATGACGAGTCCGGCGTTGACCGCAGTCTGCGTTGGTGGGGTCAGAACGCCGGAAAGCGCAGCGTGACCCTCGACGTTCAATCGGAGTCGGGCGCTGACACGCTGCGCCGACTCATCGGAAGTGCCGACATCGTGCTAGCCGGCGGCGATCGAGCGCCCGGCGGCATCACTTATCGTGAGGCGGCCGGGGACCATCCCGGTCTGATCTGGGTTTCGGTGACGCCGTTCGGATTGGGCAGCGTCAGGGCCGACCACCCCGCCACCGACCTCACGGTGCTCGCTGGAGGTGGGCCGGTGTGGAATTGCGGTTACGACGATCACTCCATACCGCCGATGCGCGGCTCCGGCGACCAGGCTTCCAACATCGGCGGCATGTACGCCGCGATCGGCGCGTTGATCGCGCTGTCGCATCGCGATCACACCGGTGTCGGCCAACTCGTCGACGTCAACGTGACGGCGGCCTGCAACGTTACCTGCGAGCAGACCACCTATCACTGGCTCGTGAACCAGGCGGTGTGTGTCAGGCAGACCGGACGCCATGCCTACCCGACGCCCAGCTCCGAAGTCCAAGTGCGTTGTGCCGACGGCCATTACGCGACTACCGGGGTGCTGCCCCGTAAACCGGAGGAATTCACTCGGATGATCGCCTGGCTCAACGAGTTAGGGCTGACCGAGGAGCTGCCGGAGACTGTGTTCCTCGAGATGGCCGCCGCCCGGACCACCCCGGTCGATCTGGCCTCAATCGGCGAGGACGACGAAACGACGGCAATCATGAGCGCCGCCCGTGACGCCATCACATTGATCGCGTCACGTATGCCTGCCAAGGAGTTCTTCATTGCCAGCCAGCAACGGGGTTTCCCGGCGGGCGCCATTCTGCCTCCTGATGAGGCCTTCGATGACGAGCACATGGTGGCGCGCGGCATGCATGTACCTGTCGAGCACTCCGAGCTCGACCGGACGGTCGTGTATCCCGGTGTGCCCTACGCCTTTTCAGCCAGTCCTACAGTAGAGCCGAGCCGTGCGCCGATGCTGGGCGAGCACAACGCGCTTCTCGACGAGCTGGCGCTTTGAGCGCAGAACACCGCCTCACCCATGTCGGGCTCTGCGTCACGGATATCGAGCGCTCGACCGAGTTCTACTGTTCAGCGCTCGGATTCACCAAGATCGGTGAGATGCACGTCGATGATGAAGTATCCGCACGGCTGCTCGACGTCGAAGACCTGGTGCTCGATCTGGTCTACCTCGAGCGCGACGGATTCCGCCTGGAACTGCTGGCCTATCCCACATCCGGCACAACGGGCGACGGCGCGCCACGCCAGATGAACGCTCTCGGCTTCACCCATCTGTCCTTCCGCGTGGACGACGCCGACGCCCTTGCCACCGCCGTCGTCGAGCACGGCGGGCAGCTGCTGGCCCACCGCACAGTCGTATTCAGCGGAGGCAATCGCGGGCTGATGCTCACCGATCCTGACGGGAACATGCTCGAGCTCATCGAGCGTATACGCTAGCTGAGCAACTAGTCACAATTCGTTCTGTTGTTCAGTTGGGTGGTAGAGTCCGTCTGTGCCCGCGACCAGCGAGTTGATGTATTCACCGTTCTCCAAGGCCGTCTTCGACGACCCCTATCCGGTCTACCGTCGGCTTCGCAACGAGGCGCCCGTGTATCGCGATCCCGACGACCGCTGGTGGGTGCTGTCGCGGTTCGAAGACGTGGCCGGCGCGTTACGGGACTGGGAAACGTACTCGTCCAAGCTCGGCCCGGCACCGGAGAATCCCGACGACGACGGCCGGAAGTATTCCGTCATATCGATGGACCCGCCGCGGCACGACCGTATCCGCGGCGTACTCAAGGGTTTTTTCACTCCCCGCGCCGTCGCCTCGCTGGAGGGTGCCCTGCAGTCGGTCGTCGACCATCACCTCGGTCGGCTCAAACGCGGCACCACCGTCGACGCAATGGAAGCGTTCGCCTTCGCCGTCCCCACCGACGTGATCGGGGATTTACTCGGCGTGCCTCAGGCCGACCGGGAGCAATTGAGGGTCTGGTGGGAGGCATTCCTGACCAGACACGAGGGCGAAGTCGCGATGCCGCAGAGTGCTATCGAGGCCAACCGCAACATCAGCGCTTACATCGGCGATCTCATCGACCGGCGCCGGACCGACCCTGGCGACGATCTGATCAGCATCGTGCTGCAGGCCACCTTCCACGACCCAGAAATCGGCGACGACCGCTCATTGACGCCTCACGAGGTGTTGATGTTCTGCAATCTGCTTTCCGCCGCGGGTTCTGAGACCACGCAGAAGCTCATCTCCAACGGTCTGGTCGCGTTACACGACCACCCCGATCAGTGGCAGCGAATCGTCAGCGATCACAGCGTGATTCCGGCAGCCGTCAACGAGGCCCTGCGATACGACACTCCCAGCCACTGGGTGGCCCGGACACTGACGCGTCCCGTCGAGCTACACGGTGTGACCATGGATGCCGGCGACTGGGTGCTGTTGCTGTTGGGCAGTGCCAACCGCGACGAGCGTCGATACGACGACCCCGACCGCTTCATCATCGACCGGCCGCGCGGCACCGATGTCTACTTCGGCTGGGGCATCCACATCTGCCTCGGCCAGTGGCTGGCTCGCCGCGAGGCGCAGATGGTCTTCGAGTATGTCGCCAAGAACTTCCCCGACTATGCGATCGGCGCACACGAACGCGTGCTGACAGCAACGGTGCGCGGCTATACCAGCGTGGAGATGACGCTGCGCTGAGCGCTCACTCGACCACCCACCGCGGTTCCCGCTTCTCGGCGAAGGCCTTCATGCCCTCGGTGTAATCGGGATGGGTCATCTGGTGCTGCAGGACGTAGCGGTACGCGACGTCGTGGGCGGCGTGCAATCCGACATCGAGGCTCTTCCACATTCCTTTGATCGAGGCCTGCACGGTAGCCGGGCTCAACTTCGTGATCGCAACGGCGATCTCTCGCGCGCGCTCCTGCAGACGATCGGCGGGTACGACCTCGTTGATCAACCCGATCTCGTATCCGCGCTGGGCGCTGATCCGCCCGTCCTTTGTCATGAGCGCCAATTGCATGACCATCGACAGGGGCATCCTGCGCAGCAGAACCGTCGGCTCCAGCGCGAAGACGTTGCCGACCGTGAGGTGGGTGTCGATCAACTCGGCGTGCTCGGCGGCGATGATCAGATCGGAATCGGCCACCTGGTGCAGGCCTCCCCCGACCACCATCCCGTTGAGAGCGCAGATGACCGGCTTCCACACGCCGTGGTGCAGCCTCGAGCCCGGCACCTTGTTGCGGATGCCCGACTGTGCGGTCGCGCGAATGTCCTGGCCTGCACTGAATGCGCGATCACCCGCGCCTGTGATGATGGCGACGCGGATGTCGGAGTCCTCGCGTACCCGCGCCCACGCTTGTCCGAGCTCGGTACGGGTCAGATCATCGGTGGCATTGAGCCGCTCCGGACGGTTGATCGTGATGGTCGCGATGTGATCGCTGACATCGAACAGGATCCTCTGAAAGTCCACCGCTAACCCCAATCGAAGTCGTGATGCAACAGATACGCATATAGTGTGTAAGTGTCTCATATCGGCCGAGTGGTCCGTTCGCCGGTCGACGTCGGTGCAGATCGGGAGGTGTGATGCCGGGGTCCGACGCAACGACGTCCGATAACCGCGCCGGGGACGCCGCCGCTTCGCAACCTGGTCTCGCAGCCCGCATCGAAGCGATCCTCGGCGTCGACCCCGGCGCCGAGGCAGTTGAGTTCGGCGGCACATGGACGACGTGGGGATCGCTTGCCGCGGTCGCCCACGGGGTCGCCGACCATCTGATATCGGCGCGCCTTGCACCGGGCGCACCGGTGGGCCTGGTGCTGCGCAATGACCCGGCGATGATCGCGGCGATGCTGGGCGTGCTGTTGGCCCGTTGCTGCATCGTGACGCTGAATCCGTCACACGGCAACGAGGGTCTGGGCCACGATATCCGCGACCTTCGCCTACCCGCGGTGGTGGCGTGCGGGGTCGACTGGGACCGGGCGGGCGTCGTCGAGTCTGCCAAGGGCGCTCTGGGCATTCGCGTGTCCGTTACCGACCGCCACGTCGAGGTCGTGGAGGGCCTCGAGTCGCCCGGCGACGGACCGTTCCGCGAATCCGATCCCACGGTCGCGGTGGAGATGCTCACCAGCGGAACGACGGGGCCGCCGAAACGGATTCCGCTGACGTACAGCGCGTTTGAGCGCACCATATCCGCGGCCGGGACTCACTACGGATCCAGCGACGACACCGCTGCCCGGTTGCGGCGGGGCGTGATGATCGTGAGTTCGCCGCTGGTGCACATGTCGGGACTGTTCCGCACACTGCTCTACGTGTGTCAGGGCCGCCAGATCGCACTGTTGCCGCGGTTCACCGTCGACGACTTCATCGATCTTGTCACCCGGCACCGACCGAAGGCCGTCAGTCTGGTTCCGACCGCGATGGCGATGGTCCTGGAGGCCGACGTCGACGCCGTCGTGTTCGACAGCGTCAAGGTGGTGACATCGGGCACCGCACCGCTGTCGGTCAGTCTGCAGCAGACCTTCGAAGACCGGTACGGCGTTGCCGTTCTGCCCTCCTACGGTGCGACCGAATTCGCGGGTGGTGTGGCGGGATGGAATCTGAAACTGCACCGCGAATGGGCCCAGTCCAAGCGCGGCAGTGTGGGCCGTCCCCAACCCGGCCGGGAGATCCGCATTGTCGCGGTCAACGACGGCCGTGAGGTCGCCGCCGCAGGCGAGCAGGGGGTCATCGAAGTGCGCACCGCAGGCGGTGAGTGGGTACGCACGACAGATCTCGGACGCCTCGACAGCGACGGATTCCTCTTCGTCGACGGACGCACCGACGATGTCATCAACCGGGGAGGATTCAAGGTCACCCCTTCCGATATCGTCGCCGCTCTGCGATCGCATCCGGCCGTGCGCGATGCCGGGGTGACCGGCCTGGCCGATGAACGGCTCGGCGCGGTTCCGGTGGCCGCCGTCGAGTGCGTCGAGGGCCAAGACGTCACCGCCGACGACCTGCTCACCTACCTTCGTGGGCGGCTGAGCCGATATCAGGTGCCCGCCGGTTTGAAGATCGTCGACGAACTCCCCCGAACACCGTCGATGAAAGTCAGCCAGCCGGCAATTCGCGCGCTGTTCGAAAGACCCGACGAGGCGGCCGTGTGACATTACGTTGCGTCGCATCGGGATTGGGCTTTCCCGAAGGTCCGATCGTCGACGACGACGGTTCGGTTCTGGTGTCCGAGATCGCCAACGGGCGGATCAGCCGGGTGCGCCCCGACGGCGCGGTCGAGACGTTCGCCGAGACCGGGGGCGGGCCCAACGGTCTGGCGCGCCTGCCCGACGGCCGGATCCTCGTGTGCCAGAACGGCGGTTCCCGGTTCGCCATCAGACCGTGGCCGTTCGACATCGACGGCTCCGTGCCACTATTCCTGCCGGCGGGTGGTCCCGACCAACCCATCACCCCGCAACTGCAGGTTGTCTCGAGCGAGGGTGAGGTAACTACTCTCACGACGACATTCGCGAGTATCAGCGGTGATGAACTGCCGTTGGCGCGCCCCAGCGACGTCTGCGTGGACGCCCAGGGCGGCTTCTACGTCACCGACGGCTTCTCGGTGCAGGGACGGAGTCGAAGCCTCACCGGCGTCCTGTACGGCACCCCCGACGGGCAATTGCGCGAAATCGTATATCCGCTGGAACTTCCCAACGGAGTAGCGCTGTCCCCGGACGGATCGAAGCTGTACGTCGCGGAAACCAGGACCCGGCGCATTTGGGAGTTCGAGGTGCTCGGCCCCGGCCGCGTCGGTACCGGGCGTGGCCTCGCCACGGTGCCGAGTGGTGGACCGATGAATTTTGGTGGCGCCGACGGCCTTTGTGTCGCTCCCGACGGCACGATTGTTGTCGCCACCGTGGGAACCGGTGGGGTGACGGCCTTTTCACCCGATGGAGACCTGCTGGGCGTGATCGTTGCCGATGATCCCATGACCACTAATGCAGCGCTCAGCCGCGATGGGCGCTCCCTGTTCATCACGCTGGCATCGTCGGGACGTCTGGTGGTCGTGGACGATTGGCGCTCTGCTCTCGTGTAGCCCCGTTGACGCGACGCGACGCGACGGCGTACGGCGCTGATCGCACGCGAGTTCCGCGACGACGGCTGGATCGCGCGGAGTCACCGCCTGCGACCGGAATGGCAGGACAAAGCGTTCGGTGCGATCGCCAACTGCCCTGAGCGAACGATCAGGATCGAAGAATGACTAGCGACCTCCGAGTTGTGCCTTCGTGACGAGGAGATACTCGCCGTGAACATGGCCGTTCGACATCGACGGCTCGGTACCGCTGCATGACGCCATGACGGCGAACGCCGCGCTCAGCCGGGACGGGCGCTCACTGTTCATCACGCTGGCATCGTCGGGACGCCTGGTCGTCGTGGACGATCGGCGCTCTGCTCTCGTGCAGGCAACTGTTGACGGTCTGGACAGTTGCGTCGACGAACTTGTCGCCGAGTTCTGCGACGACGTCGTCGCTCGTCGGACAAGGAGCGGTGGCCGTGACCCTACGGTGCCGGCGGATGCCGGATCGCAACCTGGCGACGCTCGACCCCCGATTCACGTCGCCGGGCTCCGTCTCCCGGAAATCGTGAAAACTCTTCTGCCCCAGCGGTTTCATCCGTCACATTCTCGACTCGATTTGTCGGTGATCGAATGTATGTTCGAATTATGGCATTGCCCTTGGTCGACGCGGTCGCCGCCTACACCGCCGGTGTTGACGCGCTGCTGAACGCCGAGGTCGACAGTCCGTCGCACCGCGACCTGCTCACGTGCTTCGACGCTATTCAGACTGCCTCGCAGCGTGTTCCGATGACCGGCTACGCCATCCTGGCGCGGTTGGACCGCGAAGCAGACCCCAAACAGTTGGGGGCTACTTCGCTATGGCAGCTACTCACCCTGCGCACCCGGATGAGCAAGGGCAAGGCCCTCAAATCAATCGCGCGCGCCCGGCTTCTCGCCCCAAGACGCACCCTGCAGGGTCAGGAACTACCGCCGGAGTGGGAGCACACGGCCGCCGGTCTGGCGGCAGGGGTGTTCGGCGATGAACACGTCGAGGTCATCCGCAAGTTCTTCAAGGCCCTGCCGGCCACTGTCGACCCTGTCACCCGCGTCCAAGCCGAACACAGCCTCGCCAGCGCCGCTGCCGAACTGGACCCGCACTCCCTGACCATCGCCGCCATCCACCTGCTGGCCATGCTGCACCCCGACGGGGACGAACCCGCCGACGCCGCCGCCCGCAAAGCCGGTCTCACCCTCGGTCCACAGCAACCCGATGGCCTGAGCTACCTGTCCGGATGGATCTCGGCGAAGACTCGTGCCCTACTCGAACCCGTCCTCGCCAAATTCGCCGAACGCAACCGCCACCCCAAGACGCCATCACCCGCCGCGGACGACACTGCGCCCGAGCAGGCTCCGACCGCACAAGACCCGCTGCCCTTCACCGAAGAGCGCGGGCCGCAGCCGGAACCGGTGAGCGACGAGCTACCAGCCGACACTGGCGAGCTAGCGGCCGACACCGACGAGCCCGCCGATGACGTTCCCGCCGAGGGGGATCCGTTCGCCACACATCCTGACGACCCGCCATTGCCGCGACCCGAGCCACTTCTCGACCTGCAGTTCCGCACTAAAGCCCAATACACTCACGACGCATTCGCCACCGCCCTCGAGATGCTGCTGCGCTCCAGAACTCTCGGGACGCTGAACGGCCTACCCACCACCGTGGTCGTGACCACGACCCTGCAGGAACTCCAAGCCGGCGCGGGATACGCCGTCACCGGCGGCGGCACCCGCCTACCCATGCGCGACCTCATCGCCATGGCAGCCCGCGGCGCCCACCACTACCTTGCCGTCTTCGACGGACACACCAGCGAAACGCTGCACCTCGGCCGCGCCAAACGCTGCGCCACCGCCGCGCAGAAACTCGCGCTGTTCGGCCGCGAGCGCGGCTGCACCGCCCCGGGATGCACCGCCCCCTTCTACGACTGCCAAGCCCACCACGGCGTCGAGGACTGGAAACTCAACGGCCAAACCAACATCGACGACCTCACCCTCGCCTGCGGCCCCAACAACCAACTCATCGAAGACACCGAGTGGACCACCCGCCGCGGCCCCGACGGCCGCTTCCAATGGATACCGCCTCCGCACCTCGACACCGGCCAACCCCGTACCAACAACCTCCACCACCCCGAACGCCTTCTCAAACCCAACGACGAGGATGACGACCCCCTCTAGGCGTCGGCCCGACTCACCTGCCAAGCAGGTCGCTCCCATCGGTCACACGACTTCGTAGACCTCGTATTCCAGAGTCTCACCGGCGAAGGATCCTTTGGCTACGCCTAGAATTCGGGTCAACCACTCGTAACGTGGGTCGCCGGTCTCGAAGTACATCGCAGAGTAGATGCCTGCGGTGGCGGCGTTCATTCGGCCAGTGTAGGTGACCAGAATCGTTGCACCATCATCAGTTTCGAGCGTGAGCCTGGCATCGACGAGGACCCGCCCGGACGGCTCGACGAAGGCTCAGTCGGCGGCCGCACGACCTTTGAGGGAAGCTTGCAACCGCTCGCCTTCGTAACGCGCGCCGGTGATCTCACCGATCGTCCGGCTCCCCGACGGCCCCGTCGAGATCGCGATCGGCTCGGCGAGTTCGTAGGTGACGTGGCACAGCGGACGCAACGTGGCGTCCAATGACCCTGGCACGGCGGTCACCGTCACGTCTGTTCCGCGGCGACGAACTCGAACACTGCGCCGTAACAGCTCGCGGGATCGGTGATCAATCGATCGCCGTCGTGCTCAGCGATGACGATATCGTGGGCGACCAGGCGAGCCTCCGCCGCGGCAAGATCGGCAGTCTCGAAGATGCACGAATGCATGATCTCGCCGTTACGGGCCAGATCCCTGCCGGCCACCGAATCCTCGGTCAGCGGCTTGATCAAGTCGACCGTCGTATTCGCACCGAGTTGCAGTCGGTTGCGCTCCGCGTGCTTCCCGTCGTCCTTCGCGACGACGTCGGCCCCGAGTGCGCGATAGATGTCGGTGGCACGATCGAGATCACGAACCACCACGCCGATCCGCCAACCGGTGATCGCCAGCGGATGCGTGCGCCACGGTTCATTGCTCCACTCGTCGGCGAAGCGCGGGTCCTCCCATCGCCCCGGGACTCCGAGCGGTCCCGGCCGGGCCTCCGAGAACGGCATGAACTCCAGCTGGCCCGCGGTATCCCTGGGATGGGTGAACACCGGACTCATCGGCTTCTCGACCATGACGTCGCGGCCCGCGCCGGCCAGCCCGAAGCACCGCACGCCCAGGGCGGTCAGCGCATCGAAGATCTCGGTCGGCGGACTGTCCACGAAATACGCAGAGGCGTGGAAGTGCCTGCCGAACCGCGTCAAGAACCTTCCGAGCGGCAGATCTGCACCCTCTGCGGTGGGCTCCATGATGTCGACGGCCAAATCGGCGATGGCGACCATGGACGCCCAGCGCTTCTCGGCGTCCAGCCACTCGTCGGTGAAAACGTCGACCGCTCCGAACACGTCGCGGTACCACTGGGTGACGGTCCGATAGTCATCGACAATGTGGTTTACGTGCCACTGCTTGCCTACTGCGATCACGACATCACAATCCTCACTCAAGCCGGGTCCTGGTCGAACCTTCGTCTACTGAAGCGCCAGCCATCCGCATCTTTCGTCAACTCGTCTCGGTAGATCCCCTGCGCGATCACCTGATATCCCGCACCCGGGTTCGACACGAACACCGTGCAGTACGCCTGACCGGTCGCCGATGTACCGTCCCCCTGCGCCAATACCGACGTGGTGACGTGTCGAAGCTGGCCGGGCACCGTCGTCGACGTAGGCCGCCAGCCCATCGTGCCCGCGGGCCTGTTCGTCATCGCCGAGCAAGAAACCGCCGTCGGCGGTGAAACACTCTGCAAACCCCTTCGCGTCGCGCCGATCGAACGCGAAGTTGAAGCGGCTGATCAATCGCTCGATCTCGACGACGTCCTCGACTGGCAACGGCACAGCAGGCCCTCCTGAGACTCAACACGCGATGGGGCCAGAACACTATGACATATATTGTCTAACTGATAACACTCCCCGACCGTGTGGAGAGAGGCCGAGATGACGGGTGCGGCTGCCGAGGTCGACCTGTTCCTGTCGACCACCCGCGCGTTTCTTGACCGTGAAGCCTCGATCGAGCGCGTCCGCGAGATGCACAGCCGCGGTGACACCTACGACCGCGACTGGTGGCGCAAGGCTGCCGAATTGGGTTGGACGAGCCTGCTAGTCCCCGACGAACTCGGTGGTGGCAGCGTGTCCGGCAACGGCGTTGCCGACCTGGCTTTGGTCGCCGAGCAGATCGGCCGCACAGTCGCGCCGGGACCGCTGATGCCGGTCAGCGCGGTGCTCGCCGGTTTGGTCGACGCGAGCAACAGCACGCAACACACCGAGATGATCGCGGCTCTGATTGAAGGGACGGCCGTCAGTGCGTGGGCGGTCGATGAGCCCGGCGCGCCGTTCGGCGCGGTGCCCACAACCGTCGCGACGGAGTGGGCGAATGGGTATCGAATCGACGGGGTGAAGGATCGCGTCGAGGCGGGCATCGGCTGCGACTCTTACCTCGTGACAGCCCGCGCCGCCGATCGCCCGATCCAACTGATGGTGCCCGCGGACGCCAAGGGCGTCACCGTCGAACCGGTCGCGTCTATCGATCTGGTGCGCGACTACGCGACCGTTCGATTCGATGGAGTCGAGGTTGATGCGGACGCGGTCGTCGGAACGTCGGACGAGACGCTGGATCTCATCGCGCGCCAATCTCAGATCGCGCAGCTGCTTCAGACGTGCGAGATGCTCGGAATCCTCGACGCGGTGTTCGCCAAGACCGTCGAGTGGGCTCTAGAGCGGCACAGCTTCGGGCGGCCGCTCGCGTCCTACCAAGCGCTCAAACACCGCTTCGCCGACCTCAAAACCCAGTTGGAAGCCTGCCGGGCAATCGCGGCGCTCGCGACTCGCCACGTCAGCGCGAGGGCAGTCGACGCCGCACTCACGGTCAGCGCCGCCAAGGCGTACATCGGCGAGCACTCGGTCGCAATAGTGCAGGACTGCATTCAGTTGCACGGCGGTATCGGCGTCACCTGGGAACACGATCTTCATCTGTTCCTCCGCAGAATCGAGGTCAACCGCGCCATGTTCGGCACGACGGAAGAACACCAGGAGAACGTGTTCGCGCTCTCCGAGAAATCGGGAAAGACGCGATGACCGAGACCGTCGATGAATTCGCGGACAGAGCACGCAACTGGCTCGCGGACAACATGCCCCCGCTGGACCGCGCCGCCCCGCCGGTGTTGGATCGCGCCGAGGACAATACGTGGCAACGTGCGCGCGAGCTCCAACGTCGGCTCTATGACGGCGGATTCGCGGGCATCTGCTTCCCCGCGGAGTACGGCGGCTTGGGCCTGGAGTACGCGTACCAAGCCGCGTTCAACGCGGTCGCCGAACCCTACGAGATGCCGCTTGCGCTCAACATCCCGAGTTTGACGATCTGTTGCGCGACCCTGCTCGACGCCGGCAGCGAGAAGCAGAAGCGCACGCGGATCGCTGCTGCATTGCGGGGTGACGAGGTGCTGTGCCAATTGCTGTCCGAGCCGGGTGGCGGATCCGATCTGGCGGGAGTCACAACCCGCGCAGACCGATCGGGCGACAAATGGATTCTCAACGGCGCCAAGACCTGGAGTAGCAGCGCGTTCGCCGCAGATTTCGGCCTATGCCTGGTGCGCACAAACTGGGATGCACCCAAGCACGAGGGGCTCACGATGTTCCTGGTGCCGCTGCGGTCCCCGGGGTTGACGCTGCGACGGATCCGTCAGGTGAACGGGTCCGCGGAGTTCTGCGAGGAGTTCTTCGACGACGTCGAACTATCCGACGAGCACGTGGTCGGCGAGGTCGGAGGAGGCTGGGCCGTCGCCTCGAGACAGTTGTTCCACGAGCGTCGCGCGGTGGCGAAAGGATCTGAGTACGCAAATTGTGGGGCTTCCGAGGAAAGGCGTGACGGCGCTTTCGATCTCGTGGCGCTGGTGCACGCCACCGGTCAGTCCGACGATCGGTGGGCGCGCCGCCTGGCGGGACGCGCGCTGGCTCACCGTATCGTCGAGAAAGCGTTGGGCGAGAGCGTCTTTCACGGGGTCTCCACCGGAGTGATGCCGCCTGCCTCTGGCTCAATCACCCGCCTCTACTACGCACTCTGCGAGAACCTGAATCTCGATGCAGCTGTGGCGCTGGCCGGACCGGGGGCAGTGGTGGGTGCGGCAAACCAGGACCTCCTGGCGATTGGGCAGAAGTATTTGTCGCGGCAGACCGTGTGCATCGGTGGCGGCACGACGGAGATCGCACGAAACATCATTGCCGAACGCGTGCTCGACTTTCCGCGTGAGTACGCCGCCGACCGCGGCGTTCCGTTCAAGGATGTGCAGCGAGGTGGCACACGACGATGACGTTGATCACCGACCGCTTGCGCGCCGCGATCGGCGTCTGGCACGAACAGGACGGACCCGTATTCCCCATCGATTCCTCGGATATCCGCCGGTGGGCGATCGCCACTTATTGGCCACAGCAGCCGCCGCGGTTGTTCTGGGACGAGGACTACGCCCGCACCACTCGCTGGGGTGGCGTCATCGCTCCCGATGACTTCAATCCGTTCGCGTGGCCCATCCAGCCTCCCGATGCCGGACCCGCGCAATTCGCGCTCCCCCAACCCGGCGAGCCAGGGCAACATGTCCTCAACGGCGGAGTGGAGTTCGCGTTCGGTGAGCCGATGCGACCGGGTGATGTGATCACCGGCAGGTGGCGGATCAAGGACGCCACCGAACGCGAGGGTCGACTCGGTCAGATGCTCTATGTACAGCTGGAGCGCGAACTGCGCAATCAGCGCGGCGAGGTGGTCCGCACCCGTATCGACACCCTGATCAGATACTGAGAGAGGCAGCTGTGTTCATCGACGGGAAATGGCAATCCGCCTCGTCAGGCAAGACTTTCTCGAGTATCAACCCCGCGACCGGGGCGGTGCTGGACACCGTCGCCGACGGCGGCCGCGCCGAAGCCCGCCTCGCCATCGACGCGGCGGTGTCCGCGTTGCCAGCCTGGCGGGCAAGGACTGCCTACGAGCGAGCAGACATCCTCGCTTCGGCGCACCGCATCATGCTGGAACGCCAGGATGATCTGGCCGTCCTCATGACGAGGGAGCAGGGCAAGCCGCTGCGGATGGCGCGCACGGAGGTCGGCTACGCCGCCGACTTCCTGCTGTGGTTCGCCGAGGAGGCCAAACGTGTTTACGGCGAGGTGATTCCGTCATCGCGCGCGGGTCAGCGCTTCCTGGTGTTACAACAGCCGGTCGGGGTGTGCGCCGCTATCACACCGTGGAACTACCCGATTTCGATGATCACCCGGAAGGTCGCTCCCGCACTGGCCGCGGGCTGCACGTCGGTTTTGAAACCGGCCGAGCAGACGCCGCTGTGCGCGATCGAGACGTTCCGGGTTTTCGAGGACGCCGGTGTGCCTGCCGGTGTGGTCAACCTGGTGACCTGTTCGGATCCCGAACCGGTGGCCGAGGAGATCCTGTCGGACCCACAGGTTCGAAAGATCAGTTTCACCGGCTCGACCGAGATCGGGAAGATGATCGCTGCGCGCGCTGGCGCCACGATGAAGCGGGTGTCGATGGAACTCGGTGGACACGCACCGTTTCTCGTGTTCGACGACGCCGACCCCGAACACGCGGCCAAAGGTGCCGCACTCGTGAAATTCCTCAACACGGGCCAGGCATGTATCTGTCCCAACAGGTTCATCGTGCATCGCTCGATCGTCGCGCCGTTTCTCGAGACGTTGCGGCAGCGAGTGGAAAAGCTTGTTCCCGGAGACGGATTGGCCAAGGGAACGACAGTTGGCCCCCTCATCGACGAGGCGGCGCTGCACAAGATGACCCGACAGGTCGACGATGCGGTCGGTAGGGGCGCAACACTGATGCTCGGAGGTAAGCAACTGACCGGCGACACCTTCGACGGCGGTAACTTCTTCGCGCCGACCATCTTGTCCGAGGTCACCCCGGATATGGTGATCTGCTCGGAAGAGACGTTCGGCCCGATCGCTCCGGTCCTGGTGTTCGACGACGAGGCCGAGGCCATCGAGATGGCCAACTCCACCAGCTACGGCCTCGCCGGGTACATCTACACACGCGACATCAGCCGTGCGATTCGAGTCGCCGAAGCGCTGGACTTCGGCATGATCGGCATCAACGACATCAACCCGACCTCGGCCGCGGTCCCGTTCGGCGGCATCAAGGAAAGCGGACTGGGCCGTGAGGGTGCTCGCGCGGGTATCACCGAGTACCTTGATACCAAAGTGTTGGGAATCGCATTGTGACCGAATCGAGTTCGCCCACCTTCGAGTCGATCAACATCGGCGACCGAATCCCCGAATTCGTCCGAACCACCGGCTTCGCCGAATGGAACCGCTATGCCGCCGTCAACGACGAGTTCATCCCGATCCATATGGACGACGAGGCCGGCAGAGCCGCGGGTAACGAGAAGGGCGCGTTTGGGATGGGCAACCTACGGCTGGCCTATCTGGTCAACATGCTGCGGCAGTGGATCGGTGATGACGGCGCAATCCGTTCACTGACGGCTAAGTACCGGAGCATGAACCAGAAGGGTGACGAGTTGCGCGCTGTCGGCGAGGTGGTCGGCAAGGAAATCGTCGACGGTCTCGCGTTGGTGCATCTGAAGGTCGACGTCATCGACCAGAACGGCACGAGCACAACACCAGGTGAAGCCACGGTGGCCTTGGCTACTTGAATACGCCGGGCGACTTCGAGTAGTCGACGGTGGACAACTCGGTCATGCCGCCATCGATGTGCAGCACGGTTCCGGTGACGAACGCCGCGTCATCGCTGGCCAGGAAGGCCACCGCAGGTGCGATCTCGATATCGGGGTCAGCGCCGCGTTTCATCGGCGACGCTTCGGCCGTACGCGTGTAGTTGTCCCATTCGGTGCCGATCATGTCGCGCTGCACATCGGTCAACGCGAACGGGCACACGGCGTTGACACGGATACCGTGGTGGGCCCACTCGTTGGCGGCCACTTTGGTCAGCGCGCCGATGGCTCCCTTCGCCGCCGAATACGGTGCCGTGTAGGCGATGCCGCCCAGCGCCGAACCGGACACGAAGTTGATCACCGACGACTTCTGTGCGGCCTTGAGGAACGGGTGCGCCAATTGCATGAACCGGAAGGTGGCGCGTGGGCCTGTCGCCTCCGATAGCTCCCAATCTTTGTCGCTGACGAGTTCGAGCGCCTTCGGCATGGCGAAGTACTGCGCGGCGTTGACCAACACGTGCAACACACCGTCGACGGCGGCGGCCTCCACCGCGGCGGCGATCTCCTCGCGTTTGGCGACGTTGGCCTGGACGAACTTCGCCGTGGCGCCGTCTTTCCCAATCAGTTCGACGCACTCGGCCGCCTTGTCGGCGTTGAGGTCGACAATCGTCACGTGCGCGCCCTCGGCAGCCAGCCGCCTCGAGATCGCTCGCCCGAGCCCCTGGGCACCGCCGGTGACCAACACGTTTCGCTCGTCAAGGCGGGCCATGGGCAATCCTCCGGTGTGTAACAGTTGAACAATATTCGTTCTATCATCCATTATCATGGCAGACCGTTGGTGCCTGTCGTCGAGAAGGGGTAGAGGATGCGAGTAGACGTAGATCGCGACCTCTGTGAGTCCAACGCCGTCTGCGTCGGCATCGCCGCCGACATCTTCGAACTCGACGACGAGGACCTTGCCGTGGTGACCGTCGACGAGATACCCGCCGACCGGGAGGCGGACGTTCGGCAGGCCGTACAGCTCTGCCCGAAGATCGCGCTGACACTGCGCGAGGACGGATAGGCGTCGAACGATGTTCATCGGGCTGACAGAGGAGCAAGAGCTGCTGCGCGAGACGATGAGGCGATTGGCTGACACCACCGCCACATCAGGTCCCGACGACATCGCGTCCGATGACCGCCTCGACACACAGTGGCAGCGCCTCGTGGAGGTCGGCGTACCCGCGTTTCGCGCGCCCGCGACATGCGGGCTGGAGGCCAGCGGTGTCGAAACCGCGCTCGCCATCGAGGAATTGGGGCGCAGGCTGAGCGCACTACCCGTGCTCGGACAAGCAGTCCTCACCACCGAGCTGCTCTACGCCGCCGGTGCAGAAAAGGAGGTCGACCTGATCGCCGAGGGCGCTCTGCGCATGGCGCCGGTGTTGAGGGACGACCTGTCCGGATTCGCCGATTCCGAAGACCGCGGTGTCGTCCTTGACTCCGCAGGCGCCACCCATGCGCTGTTGGCTCTTTCCGATGGAAAGCGCCGGCGCTTGGTCTACGCCGCCATCGATACTGCATCGGGGCGTGAAGGCCTGGATTTGACGCGGTCGATCAGTCCCATATCCGCCTCCGGTCTCGGCGCCACCACGTCGGTGGGAGATCCTATCGACGCACGCCGATGGGACTCCGTCATGGCGATGGCGCTGACCGCCGTCGCCGCCGACCTGATCGGGGTGATGACGGGGGCGCTCGAGGACGCCGTCGGCTACGCAGGCGAACGCGTGCAGTTCGGCGTCAAGATCGGAACCTTTCAGGCCGTCCAGCACATACTGGCCGATTCGCTTGTCCGCCTCGAGGGAGCTCGTAGTTGTCTGTGGCACGCGGCGTGGGCGGTCGACCACCTCTCCCCCGCCGAGGCCTTGCTGGCGGCGCGCACGGCCAAGGCCTACGCGTCGGCCGCCGGTCGCGACGTCGTCGAGGCGGCCATGCAAGTCCTGGGTGGCATCTCCATCACCTGGGAGCATGTCGCGCATGTGCGCCTTCGCCGAACACTGTTGAACCGCAGGCTGTTCGGTGACGAAAGCGATCAATACCAGGCCATCGCCGACATGCGGCTGAATGATCCGGACCTGGGCTAGACAAGCGAACACCCGGAGAACCATGGATTTCAACGACACCCAGGACGAAGCCGAATTCCGCGCCCGTCTGCGCACCTGGCTCGACGACAACGCCGCAGCCGCCGTCATCCCAGAGGACCCCAGCGCGCGGGCTGACGCCGCGAATGCCTGGCATCAGACCCTCTACGAAGCCGGATACATCGGACTGTCGTTCCCGACCGAGTACGGCGGTCACGGGCTGTCACCCATCTACGAGGCAATCCTCAACGACGAGCTGGGACGCGCAGGCGCACCGCCCATCGAGGGTGTCGGACATCTGTCGAATGCATTGCGACTCTTCGGATCCGAGCAGCAGCGCGCCGAACTGCTGCAAGGGCTGTTGTCGGGCGCGGTGCGCTGGTGTCAAGGCTTCAGTGAGCCCGAGGCAGGGTCGGACCTGGCCAGTCTCAAGACAAAGGCGGAGGCGATCGAAGTCGACGGCCGACCGGTCTTCCGCGTCAACGGCCGGAAAATTTGGACCAGCTTCGCCGCGGTGGCCGACTGGTGCTTTCTGCTGTGCCGCACCGAACCGGACGCCGCCAAGCACGCGGGTATATCGGTACTGCTGGTGCCCATGTCCACCCCGGGCATCAACGTGGAGCCGATCGTCAATGCCGCACGCAACCGGGAGTTCGCCGAAGTCACGTTCACCGACGTCGACGTACCTGTCGAGAACCTGCTGGGCGAACGCGGGCAAGGTTGGTCGATCGCAAACCAGCTGCTGGCCTACGAGCGGGGCCCGAGTGATATCAACTGGATCAGCAGGCTCGCACTGCAACTGCGCGCACTCGAGGACGACGTGCGATCGGGTCGGCTCGCCGATACCCCCGCGGCCCGCGCCCGCTTGGGCGAGGCGTACACCGAACTGCGGGCCCTTCAGGTCAAGGTGCAACGGTCCCTCACCGACCGGGTCAAAGGTGCACTGCCCGGAGCAGAAGGTTCGTTGGACAAGTTGTTGATGGCCAGGGCAGACCAAACGTTCGGGCACACGATGATGGACCTGCGTGGAAGCGGACCCGTCCTGCGAGAGGGCCTGGAATGGGACGTGTACGTCTGGTCGCGCGCCGCGGGCATCTACGGCGGAACTGCCCAGATTCAGCGCAACATCGTCGCGCAACGCGTGCTGGGCCTACCCCGCAAATGAGCTAGGTGGCACGGCTCGTGGCAGACGACATAGGCGATGCGGTCGTGGAATGGATCTCCACGACGGTTGGCCCGATCCGCTCTATCGACCGCCAACAGCGTTGGCGGCCCGCATGGTTCGTCACCGCTGAAAGCAACGGCCGACCCGTTCGGCTGTATGTCCGCGGGAACCGGGAGGGATTCGGGTTCGCCGGTGTCGAAGCGGAGGCGGCGATCCTACGGGAGATGGAAAACCATGGGATACCGGTGCCGCACGTCCATGGCGTCATTGCCGACGGTGCTGCGGTGGTGATGGATTGGCTGTCGGGCGAAGCTGACCTCAGCAGCGCTGCCGATGCTGTCGAAATCGATGCCGTCATGGATGACTACGTCGATGCGCTCGTGCGAGCGCACCGCATCGACCCAGCCGCCTTCGCCGACATCGGCTTGCGCGTCCCCACCGGCGCACATGGCGTCGCTCTTGACTATTTCGAGACCTTCGTGGAGCGCTATCGATCCTTCAAGCAGCGACCAGAACCGTTGTTGGAGTTCGCGATCGGGTGGCTCAGGAGAAACCCCCCCACACACCGGTCAACGCCTCGATTCGTCCTCGGTGACACGGGTCAATTCATGTTTGCCGAAGGGCGGATAACCGGCCTCCTCGACGTCGAGTTGGCGCACATCGGTGACATCTCACACGACCTGGCCGGCTTGCGTTTACGGAACGTGACCGAGCCAATGGGCGACTTGGGCCGAGTACTGCGGCGCTACGCAGAGGTTTCCGGCGAGCCGCTGGACGTGGCATCCATCGAGTTTCACACCGCGAAGTTCGCACTCTGCACACCCCTGGGCGTCGCTCTGGTGCTCCACCTGGACCTCCCGCTGCTCGACATCGTCCAGTACATCGAGTGGTTCCACCAGCTTTCGCTGCACGCGATCGAGTCCATCGCTCGATTGTCAGATGTCGAACTCGCCCCGGTGTCGCTACCCGATCCTGTCCGGTCGCGTTACGACGGTGTGATCGGTGGGCTGTCGACCATGGTGGAATCTCTCGACGTCTCTGCCGGGATTACCGAGTACCAACGCGGTTCGGTAGCGTCGGTGGCACGCTTCTGCCATCGGGTGAGCGAGTTCGGCGATGCGATCGACCGTGCAGACCTCGCGGACATCGAGGCGACCACCAGGCTGGGATCAACAGACCGCCGCGCCGCTGACCAAGCGCTCGAAGCATTCATCTTGGATGCCGGCCCAGAACACGACGCGGCGCTGGTCCAGCTTCTCCACCGTCGGGTCATGCGGCAACTGCTACTACTCGAGCCGCTGTTGTCCGGCGGTCGAATTGGTCATGTCGCGCCGCTTGCTGAACTACTGGCGAGCGAGGCCCCCGTGACCGCTCAGCGCTCGCGGTAGTGCTTGAGCGCTTCCTTCATGCCCGCCAGTCGGCGCTCCATCACCTCGTCGCCCTCCCCCGCCTCAATCTTCTTGGACACCTCTGCGATCTCCTCGACCAGTCGGCCGGCCGCCTCATCACGCGTGAGAAGGTCCTGATCGACCCAGTCGTCTTTGGGGATACGCTCGCTCGGGTCCATATTCGCTCTTCCTCGTCGTACGCGCTATAGTTCAACTAAGCAGATTATGTTCAGTTGTTCCATAAGCCTAGCAGCCGTGCATGGGAGGAACCCGCGATGCCGCTCCAGCCGTCGATGAAACTTCTGTCCGTCGATGACCACCTCATCGAGCCCCCGCACGTGTGGACCGATCGGCTGCCGAAGAAGTACGTCGAGGACGGGCCCCGCATCGTGGAGTTCCCGCGCGAGGGCAGGTCGCCGATGCACCAGTGGGTGTATGAGGGCCGCAGTTATCCCAACATCGGGCTGAACGCGGTCGCGGGTAAATCACCGGAAGAATTCGGTGTCGACCCGGTGCGCTACGACGACATGATCCCCGGGTGCTACGACCCGAAGGCCCGGCTGGCCGACATGGACATCGACGGAGTGCACGCGATGCTGTGCTTCCCGTCGTTTCCGCGGTTCTGCGGGACCGTGTTCCTGGAAGGTCAGGACAAGGACTTGGCGCTGCTGTCCGTCCAAGCTTGGAATGACTTCTCACTCGACGAATGGTGCGCAAGCGATCCGGCGCGCTTCATTCCGATGATGATCAGTCCGCTGTGGGACACGCAGCTGATGGTGGCCGAGATCGAACGCAATGCCGCCAAGGGGTGCCGCGCGGTCGGTCTGCCCGACAACCCGATGAACCTCGGCCTACCCAGCTTCCATACCGACCACTGGGAGCCTGTCTGGTCGGCCCTGGAGGAGACGAACATGACGGCGGTCATGCATTTCGGCTCCGGAGGCATGCCCCCGTCGACAGCACCAGAGGCGCCGTTCGCGGTGATGGTCACCCTGATGGGGACGACCTCGATGGCAGCAGCCATCGAGTTGGTCTTCTCCCCCGTCTTTCACAAGCACCCGAACTTGAAAGTCGCGTTCTCCGAGGGCGGGATCGGTTGGATGCCGTACCTGGTCGAGCGCGCGGACTATGTCTGGCGTAAGCACAAGTACTACCAGAACATCCATCCGACGATCGCACCGTCCGAGCTGTTCCGCCGCAATATCACCGGTTGCTTCATCGAAGATGAAGTCGGTGTGGCGATGCGCCACCAGATCGGCATCGACAACATCACCTGGGAGTGCGACTACCCGCATTCGGACTCGTTCTGGCCCAAGAGCCGAGCGCGTGCGGAAGAGATGTTGGCGAGTGTGCCCGACGAGGATGCCGCCAAGATCGTCGAACTCAATGCGCGGCGCTGGTATGCGTTCCCGGAGGAGGGCTTCAAGTCGTCCACCGCCGACAGCGGATGGCGCCCGAACAACGGCGAACCGCCCGAGTACGACTATGACGCGGTCATGTCGGATCACGGCGGCGTCGGTTACGGAGCGTTCATCGAAAACCTCGCGAATCAGATGGCCAACAAGGAGATCAAGAACTAGCGGCGGGGATCGCGATGTCCGTTGGGACGTCGCGACCGCGCAGCACTTGGCTCCTGACGACGCGCCAACGGGCCCTTTCGGTAGCAGCGGCGGCCCGTAGCGCCGCGCCTGAGGCGGCCACGCCACCTTCGGATTTCGCGAATTCGGATAATCGTGCCGCCTCGTTGACCGGATCGCCGATAACGGTGTACTCGTAGCGGCGAGGGTCACCGATATTGCCTGCGACGGCGGTTCCCGCGGACACGCCGATGCCGGCGGCGAGGTGTACATCGCCGGAGAGAGCAGCCAAAAGCTCCCGCGCGGCCGACAGGGCCGCGCCGGCGTGGTCCGGGACGGCCTGCGGAGCACCGAAGACCGCCAGAACTGCATCACCCTGAAACTTGTTGACCCATCCGCGATGTCGCTCCACGATGTCTACCACCACCGCAAAGAAGTCGTTCAGCAACGCGACGAGGTCCGGCGGAGTCATCTTCGTCGCCATACGCGTCGAACCGACGAGGTCCACGAACAGGACTGCCACATCGTAGGTCGCGCCGCCCATCGCGGGTGCGCCGCCCTCCGCTTCGGCGAGGCGGGCCACATCTCGGCCAACATGCCTGCCGAACAGATCGCGCAATCGTTCGCGCTCCCGCAGCCCTTCTGCCATCGAGTTGAACCCCGCCTGCAGCAGGCCCAGTTCGGACGCGTCGAATACTGGGATTTTGACGTCATAATCACCGCGGCCGACACGTGCCATGCCGGCACGCACCTCATCGATGGGATCGGCCATCGTCGCGCCTGTAAAGAGCGTCACAGCAAGCCCACTCAGCACAGCCGCGCTGCCCAATCCGAGCACCACCACGGCCAATCGGTCACCCGGGTAGTCCACGACCAATGCGCTGGCCGCGGCAAGCAACACCATCAACAGGGGCACACCAGTTCCGACCACCCACGCCGCGAGTGCCCGCATTCGAAGGCCCAGGGGTTGCTGGCGGGCCGGCGGGTCTTCGGTCAGTACCGGCGCAACATAGGGACGCAACACCCGGGTGCACCACCAATACGTCAGCGTGGCTGTCACCGTCGCGCCCGACAACGTCGAAACACCAAGCGTCGTTGCCAGCCAGGGCCTCGCCGAATTCACGATGATCAGCAGTACGACTGCACCCGTCCACACGGCGGCGCCACAGATTGTCAGGCGCGCGGGGATGCGCATGAGCACGGCGTGCCGCTCCGCCTGTGACGCATCCGACCGCGCAGTCGTCCACCACAGACCCCAGAACGCTGCTATCGGCACGACGACTGCGCAATAGACTGCAGCGGCGATGACGTTGGTGCGCAATACCGTTGGGTCGCCCAGCGCCGCACCCGTGGGAAGTCCGCGCGAGGTCATCACACCGATGATGGACGCCCCAAGCATACTGGGGACGAGAGTTCCCACCGTCAGCATCGCTCGGGCGGACCGGTTGACGGTGCAGTCCCGCCCGCGCAGGAACTTCACGACTCAGTCCCTGCTCCTGGTTCGCCACCAGGCGGCGAATTCAGGATCCGCTAGGGGGAGGTCCCCGACGCCGATTTGGCTTCGGGGCCAGTCCGCGGCATTCTGCTCGAGAGGCGACCGCGCATGAGCGGCTCCGTACCACAGTCGGTGGCGGCGTTGGACGAACAGCCACCGCCCAGCCACCTGCTCATAGGTGTCCTCATACTTGATCAACTGATCCAGAAAACCGTCGGCCCGTTCTTGGGCATAGCAATGCGCCCACACCTGACCCCGCGCGCGGACGTCGTCGTCGAACTCCACCAGATGGTTGGCCACCAGAATCACCGCGAACAGACTACCGGTCATGCTGTCGACCATCAGCCGACGCAACCCGGCCGGACCGTCGCCATAGGAGCCGAAACGTGCACTCGGTGAGAAGAGTTCGGCCATAGCGTCAACATCTCGCGATTCGACTGCCGCCGCGTATTTGTACGGTAGCTCTCGAATCTCTTTGAGAGAAAGAAGTTTCGCTACCCGCCGATCGACATCGGGCACGGACATATCAGCCTCCGGTGACGTTGATGTCTTGGCCGGTGATCGCGGAGGCAGCGTCGGACGCCAGCCACATCGACACCTCGGCGACCTCATCAGGCTGCACCAACCGGTTGAGCTTGTTCATTCCGGCCAACCGTTGGCGCACCACGCCGGGATCCACTCCCTCGGCAGCTGCCCGGCGTCCGACGTAGGTGTCGAACAGCTGACCCGCGACGCTCCCGATTATCAGGCAGTTGACCCGGATACCGTTGGAGCCCACTTCCATTGCCATCGTCTGTGACAGCGCGGACAAGCCCAGCTTGGCGGCCGCGTAGTGCGCCTTCTTCGGTTGCACATTTGTCGCGGCTGCGGAGGACATGAACTGAATATTGCCCCGACCTGCGGGCAGCATCGCCTGGGTCAGCGCCTCGCGAGACAGCACCATGGGAGCGACCAGATTGGTCGCCAGTACATCGTTCCAGTTGGCGATCGACGCCTCATGCACGGCCTCATCGGTGCCCGGAGTAGCCGCATTGTTGATCAGCACGTCAAGACGCCCCCAGCGGGCGATGATGTCGGCGACCAGGCGGCTGCACGAGTCCTCCTCACGGATGTCCGCTACATGAACCGACGCGCCACCGCCCTCCTCGGCGATGTTCTCCGCGGTGATCGCAAGCTCGTCCGAGCGTCGCGCGACCAGTGCAACCATGGCGCCGCGGCGCGCATATCGTCGCGCGAGTACCCGGCCGATGCCGCCACTGGCACCGGTGACGACGACCACCTGTCCGGAAAAGTCGGCACTCACCGCTAGCCGTCCAACAGCATCTTGGCCATGGGTGTACCGGCCGGGAAGGCCTCCGTGATGCCGGCACTGAGATATCCGGAGTCGGTGACCATGGTGATTCCGTTGACCACGCTCGCGGCATCGCTGCACAAGAACAGAAGCGGGTAAGCCTGTTCCATAGGCGTGGCCGCCCCAACTCCGACCTTCGCGCGGTAGTCAGCGCCGAAGTCCAACCACAGATCAGCATTCGCCTGAGCCAGTGGAGTGTCCGTCGGTCCCGGACAGATCGCGTTGATCCGGATGCCGTCGGCCATGAAGTCCATGGCTTCTCTCGCGACATAGGCACACACCGCCTGCTTGGTGAACATGTAGTGCGCGCACTTGTTGTCGATTGCCCACGCCGTAGCCGTATCGAAGTCAACGATGTCGAGAAACTCGTTGAGCTGTGCCATATTCGACCGCCAAGCCAGGCCCGCGGCCGACGAGATGAAGGCGATCGCACTGCCATGGGGCAGCATGTCGTTGGCGCGAAGTCGCTCGATCAGATACCGGTGACCGATGAAGTTGATGCGCTCGATACCGTCACCGTCGGCGACACCCGCGCACGCGAACAACGCGTCCACAGTGCCGCCACACTCGGTCACCGCTGCATCGATGCTTTTCGCGTCGGCCAGATTGACGCGGATCGCCGTCGTCCCAGGCAGATCCGACGACGCGTAGTCCATCACGACGACCTCTGCACCGGCATCGAGCGCCAATCGTGCGGTCGCATTGCCCATGCCGGTGGCGCCGCCCACCACCAACACACGCTTACCGCGATACGCGAATGCATCGAACAAACTCATGAGGTCTCCAGAACAGTAGTGAGGGACTGGGCTGCGATGACCGACGCTCCGAACTCTTCGATCGCCTCCACAGCGTGGTTCACGCTATCGCCGGGCACCGAAAGCGTGACTGCGGTGACTCCTAACCGACTCAGCCGATCCACCTCGCCCAGATACGCATCGGCGACGAACGACGATGTTCCCGGCGTTCCCGGCAGTCCGTTGAAGGTGATGTCAATCGCCGTGAAATCTCTTCCCGCTGCGTCGCATCGGCGTCGAAGATCATCGAGGCCGGCGGCTAGGCCGGCTTCGGCGTCCATCACCGCGGTCTTGGTGTACCTGGCCAAGGCGTCGGCTGCGGCGAATGGACACCAGCCGTCGGCGTACTCGACGACACGGCGGCGCGCGGCGACAGTATTCCCACCGACCCAGATCGGGGGGCGCTTTACCGGCCGCGGGTGGGCAGTGATCCCGGCGGCCTGAAAGTGCTTACCGGCGAACGTCACGTCGTCCTGGGTCCACGCTCGGCCGATGAGTTCGAGAGCCTCATCGACCAATCCGGCGCGTTGCTCGAAATCGATTCCCAGCGCACCGAACTCGCCCCTCAGGTAGCCGACGCCGACCGCGAGCGTAAACCTTCCACCAGACAATGCGTCCAACGTCGCACCGGACTTGGCGACCAGGAAGGGATTGCGGTATGGCAGCACCACCAGATTGGGGATCAACCGCAATGTTGACGTGACGGCGGCCGCGTACCCCATCGCGACGAACGGATCGAGTGCGTCGTGCCCACCAGTGTCGAGCCACCGCTGTGGGGGCGCTGGGTGATCGGTGAACCCGAACCCCGTGAAACCTGCCCGTTCGGCGGCCGTGGCGACGGCCGCCACGCCCGAACCAGTGACCAGGTCCGGGTTGTAGGGATGGCTGTGCATCGGATGAGTCAAGATGAATCGCATCGTCTACCTCGCTGTGTGAAGCGCCAGCTACCGACCTTGGAACCGCGGGTCGCGCTTTTCGGTGAATGCCGCGACACCTTCGGCAACATCGGCGGTGCCCGCGACCTGCTCGACCAACAGCGCTTCACTGACGAACGCCGATGCCCGGTCTACATCGAGGGCCTGATTGAGCATCATTTTCGCCGCCGCCAACGCCCGAGTCGGCCCGCTTGCGAGTCGTTGCGCCCATTCGGACACGACCCTGCGTAGTTCGTCGTGGTCGGTGACAACCTCGTTGACAAGACCGATCCGATGCGCTTCGGTCGCCGACAACTCCTCACCGAACAAGACCAGCCTCTTGGCGACGTTGAACGGCACCTTCCGAGTCAAGAGGTATGCGGCGCCGCCGTCGGGCGCGAGACCTCTGCGGACGAACAATTCGATGATCCGCGCGGATTCGACCGCCACGACGAGGTCGCAAGCGAGCACCATGCTGGCGCCGACCCCTGCCGCGACACCGTTGAGCGCACAGATCACCGGCTTGTCGCAGTCCAGCAGCGCGGCGACCACCGCCTGGGATCCGGTACGCAGAATCCGGGCCGCGTCGCCGGCGATCCGGTCTTGGCTCGGCCGCATGTTCGGGTCGCGCAGATTTGGGCCCGTGCAGAAATGCCGTTCACCCGCTGCGGTGAAAACGACGGCCCGAATTTCGGGATCCGCGGACGCTGAGGCCAGATTGTCGATCAAATCGCGTTGCATCGCACGGGTGACGGAATTGCCGACATCGGGGCGGTCGAGCACCAGCCACCGCACACCGGCTTCCGAACGGACCGTGAGTCCCGTTGTCACAGTTTTACTGGAACGCTGGCGGGGCCACGCACCGAGTTCGTGTGGACATATGCGACCTCAGCCTCGTCGACCTCCCAGGTCGGAAATCGTTTCAGCGTCTCCTCGATGGCGACGCGCGCTTCCAGCCGCGCGAGCGCAGCGCCGAGGCAGAAGTGCGATCCGTGCCCGAAGCTGATATGTCGGATTCCGGTGCGCGTGACGTCGAACTTATCGGGGTCGACGTACTGACGCTCGTCGCGTCCGGCCGACCCGGTCAGCAGCGCGACCTTGGATCCCGCGGGAATTACGGTGTCGTGATAGCTGGTGTCGCGCAGCGAATATCGGCCCTGAACCGGTGACGGCGCGTCATAGCGCAGCAATTCCTCGACCGCTCCGCCAATGAGTCCGGGATCCTCCACCAATTTCGCGCGCTGATCCGGATTGCGCGCCAGCGTCAGCGCCGCCCAACCGAGCAGGCGTGCGACGGTCTCGTTGCCCGCCACGTTGACCATCGCGATGAACACCAGCAGCTCGCCGTCGTCGAGACGCCGAGGGTCGACGTCGGGCATGACGAGATCGGAATCCATGAGATCGCTGACGATGTCGGCCGTGCGATGCTGCCGTCGCAGTTCGATTTGCTGCCGGTAATAATCGAACAGCTTTGCCGAGGCCTCGTCGCCTGCCGCATTGCGTTCCGACTCACCCTCGTCGCGATGGACCTGCGCGTCGGACCACACGCGGAGATTGTCGTGATCCTCCTCGGGAAACCCGAGGAGCGAACTGATCACCATCACCGGCAGTTTGGCCGAGAAGTCACGCACATAGTCGAATCCTTCGGCGCCCGCGTACTGATCCAGGTACCCGCGGCACAGCTCGCGGACGTAATCCTCCAGCTTGGCGATTCTGCTCCGAAAGAACGTGCGGTTGACCATCTTGCGCATCGAAGTGTGGTCCGGCGGATCCATCATGATCATCGCCTTGGGCGATCCCCAGGGATCCTCGGTGATCATGTCGAGGGTGATGCCGTGCTCGGAAGAGAACGCCTCGGTGTCGAGCGAGGCTGTCATGACATCGTCGAACCGGCTGAGCGCGTAGAAGTCGTACTCCGGGTTGTAGTAGACCGGCGCTTCGTCGCGCATCCGCTTCCACACCGAGTACGGTTCGGCGTGCAGGCTGCGGTCGAAAGGGTCCCAGCGCAGCTCTGTCGTCGTCATCGGCACCATCCTCTCAGTAGAACACTATTACATATTCTGTTTAATTGCACTACCATCATTGCGCCTGGAGCAATGCCGTTTGAGGAGGACTTAAAGGTGGAAACGCGGGAGCTAGATCACGTCGTATATGAAAAGGACGGGGCGATCGCGCGCATCATCCTCAACAACCCAGAGCGCGCCAACGCCCAGACCTCTGAGATGGTGCACAGCGTCAACGAAGCGCTCGATGATGCGCAATATGACTACGACATCAAGGTCGTCATCATCAAGGCCAACGGCAAAGGGTTCTGCTCGGGCCACGTACCCGACGGCAGCTATCCGGAGTTCAAGGCCGAACTCGAGGCGTCGGGCAAGGTCTGGCGTTCGGCTGCCCAGCTTTTCCTATGGCCGGTGCTCAAGCTGTGGGAGTTTCCCAAGCCCGTGATATCGCAGGTTCATGGCTATGCGATCGGCGGCGGAACGACCTGGGCGCTCATCCCTGAAATCACGGTGTGCAGCGATGACGCCTGGTTCCAGATGCCGTTGGTGCCCGGATTCGGTCTGCCGGGATCGGAGACGATGTTCGAGCCATGGGTGTTCATGAATTACAAGCGTGCCGCCGAGTACCTGTACACCGCGCAAAAGATCTCGGCCGAGCAGGCTCTCGAGTTCGGGTTGGTCAACCGTGTTGTACCGCGTGACCGACTGGAGGCCGAGGTCGAGGAACTCGCTGCCAAGATCGCCAAGGCGCCCCTGATCACGCTGCAAGCCACCAAAGCCGGAATCCTCCGAGCGTGGGAAAACATGGGTTTCCGGACACACCAGCAGGCGAGTAACGACCTGCAGGCTGTTGTCACGGGGTCCAAGGAGTTCCAGGACTACATGGTGGAGCTGATGAAAAAGGCCGCCAAGCCGTCGGACCGGGTCTGACCGTGCCGCTGAATCCGATCGTCCGATTCGGAGGCGGACCGCAGATCGACGCGCTACGTGGCGAGCTGCGGGAGTGGTTGGCCGCCAATCTCCCCGACGAATTCCGGCGCACCGCAGCCAATCCCGACTACTGGCCGCGGGAAGACCACGAACGTGCCGTCCGGTTCTGCCAGGCACTGCACGAACGAGGTTGGTTCGTTCCACACTGGCCCGCGCAGTTCGAGGGCGGCGGACTGGGGATCGTCGAGCAAGTGGTGATCCGCGAGGAACTCGCCTACGCAGGCGCCCCGATGGTCAACACCAACGGCGTGAACATGCTGGCCCCGGTGCTGTTCCGGTTTGGCACTCCCGACCAGCAGGCCGAGCACCTCCCCAAAATCGCGCGGTCCGAACGGATGTGGGCGCAGGGCTACTCAGAGCCCGAAGCGGGTTCCGATCTCGCCGCGCTGCGCATGACTGCGCGCCGCGACGGCGACGACTACGTGCTCGACGGGCAGAAGACCTGGACCAGTAACGGTGTGCTCGCCGACTGGATCTTCGTCCTCGCCCGGACCACGCCGCTCGGTGAAAAGCGGCAGGCGGGCATTTCGTTCTTTCTCGTCGATCTCGACTCGCCAGGTATCACGCGTCGGCCCATTCGCTCGATGACCGGCTATCCGACGTTCGCCGAGGAGTTCTTCGACGGGGTTCGCGTGCCGGCGACCAATCTGGTCGGCGGTGAAGGTGACGGCTGGAAAGTCGCGAAGGCCCTGCTGGTCGCCGAACGGTCGAACGTGACCCGCGCCGCCCAGGCGCAGCGTTATCTGGACGAACTGGTGGACTGGTGCCTCGCTCAGCGAGGCTCCTCGCACGATCCGCTGGCCGATCCGGCCAACAGGCTCGCGCTGGCGCGTGCGGTGGAGCGGGTCGAGGTCGGCCGCGCACTGTCCTATCGGGTGGCCCATCAGCAGGCCGCGGGTGCCCTTGATCCCGCGCTTCCCTCACTATCGAAGCTTTATCACTCCGAACTCACCGCGGAACTACGGCAGCTGGGAGCGACTCTCCTCGGCCCAGCGGGTGCGCTGATGCCCGATGACCCCGACGCAGTTCTGCACGGCCACTTCTCGGAGGGGCTGCTGCTCTCCCTGCTGCACACCATCGGTGGCGGGACAAGCGAGATTCAGCGGGATCTCATCTCGACCACTGGCCTCGGGCTGCCTCGCTAGCCGAGCGCTGTTGCGCGACCGTGGCCACAGCCAACTCCAGCGGGTGGAACGCCGCCAGCTGGGCGGCCTCCGCCGCTGCGATGAGTCGCTTCGTCAACTCGACCGCGCCCTGATCGTATTCGGCAAGCGAACGCGCGATCGAGATGGCGTCATCGACTGCGGCGGCGGGTTCGGCGAGGTCGGTGACCAGTCCCAGCCGATGCGCATCTTCGGCAGGCAAGCGGTTGCCGCGCAACAACAGCGACGACGCGCGATGCCTGCCGAGCTGCTGAGTGAGTCGCCACGCCAATCCGCCGTCTGGCACCACCGCGCGTGTGACGAACGGCGCCGAGAAGAACGCATCGCGCGCGGCGACCACGAGATCACAGGACAGAGCCAGGCTCCAGCCGAGGCCGATTGCGGCCCCCTCGACCGCGGCGACCGTGGGAACGCCGACCGATCGAAGTTGTTCCATGACCCGCTGCGCGTGTTCGACCCTACCCGCAGGCCCCATGGGCCCGGAGCCGTGCGCCGGCCCCGTCTTCAAATCCCCACCGGCGCTGAAGAATCCCTGCGCACCCGCGATGACGATGCCGCGTGCACCAGAAGTCGCCGTCAGCGCGGAGGCCAGCTCCGACCAGGACTCATAGCGCAACGAATTGCGCTGCGCCGGGCGGTTCAACCAAATCACCGCGACGCCGTCGCGGTCCTCGGTCAGGATCAGCGGATCCGGATTCACCCCGTGTATGCCGGTCACGATTTGTCGAGGAACTTGTCTATCGCAGCGCGGTGCTCGGGTGTGGTGAAACACTCGGTCTCTGCAGAGATTCCGTATTCGAGAATGGCGGTGACCGCGCGCTCAGCGTGCAGGTTCAGGGTGCGCTTGGTGTCCTGGACCGCGCGCGCGGGAAGTGCAGCCAGCCGATGAGCTAGCGCCAGGCCCTCGGTCTTGATGTCGCTGTGGGGAACTACGCGGTTGGCCAGCCCGAGTTCGACGGCCTTCTCCGCTTTGATGCGTTCACCGAGCAGCAGATACTCCTTGGCCTTCAGCAAGCTCATCAGGAGTGGCCACAGCACCGAACCACCGTCGCCGGCCACCAGGCCGCTCGCGACATGCGTGTCCGCGAAGAACGACCGGTCCGACATCAGCACGATGTCGCACAACACCGCGATGCTGCAGCCGAATCCGACCGCGGGTCCGTTGACCGCCGCGACGATCGGCAGCGGGAAGTCGATCATGTCGCGCACGATCCGACGGGCATCACGCATCCCCTCGCGACGAGTTACCGGGTTCTCCACATGCGTGTGCAACCACTCCACCAAATCCCCGCCCGCAGAGAAGAAGTCACCGGTTCCCGTCAGCAGCACCGCGCGGGCGTCGGGGTCTTCACCGAGGGTGGTCCACAGCCTCGCAAAGGCACCGTGCATCCGGTTGTTCACGGCATTGGCGTTGCCGGGGTTGTTCAGCGTCACGATCCGCACGGCGCCGTCGTTGGCGACGAGGATCTCGTCGCATCCGGTGGTATCCGGCGAGCCAGTAGGGAGTTCGCTCATCGAATCGCATCCGCGAGCCGCTTGCTGATGATCTGCTCCGCGTCAGCCACAATGCGCGAGACCAGTTCACCGGCCGTGGGGATGTCATCGATCAGACCCATCGCCGTCCCGACCCACCAGATGCCCGCGTCCAGATCCCCCGTCTCGTACACCTTGACCCCTCGCTTACCCGAGACCAGATGGGCGATGTCCTCGAATTGACCGCCCTCATTGAGGATTTCGACGACCTCACGTGAGACAGTGTTGCTCGCCACCCGGCCCGTATTGCGCAAAGTCCGGAAGATGAGTTCGGTATCGAGCTCGCTGCCCGCCACGATGGCGTCCTTGACCTTCTGGTGGATGGGCGATTCGACGGTGCACATGAACCGCGACCCCATATTGATCCCGTCGGCGCCAAGCGCCAGCGCCGCAACCAGCCCCCTACCATCGGCGAACCCGCCCGAGGCGATCATGGGAATCTCGATCTCTCTCGCCGCAGCGGGTATCAGGACCAGACCGGGAATGTCGTCCTCGCCAGGATGGCCGGCGCATTCGAAACCGTCGATGCTGATGCCGTCCACACCCAGACTCTGGGCCTTGACCGCGTGCCGCACCGAGGTGCACTTGTGCAGCACCTTGATTCCGTTGTCGTGGAACATCGGCAGGTGCGGACCCGGATTCGAACCGGCCGTCTCCACGATTTTGATCCCGGCATCGACGATCACCTGCCGGTACTCATCGTAGGGCGGCGGATCGATGGTAGGCAGGATCGTCAGGTTGACCCCGAACGGCTTGTCGGTGATATCCCGGGCGCGGGCGATCTCGTTCGCGAGGTCAGCAGGCGTCGGCTGAGTCAGCGCGGTGATCAGACCCAGACCGCCGGCATCCGACACTGCGGCGGCCAGTTCCGCGCGGCCAACCCACTGCATGCCGCCTTGCACAATCGGATGCTCTATACCAAAAGCCTCGGTGAACCTGGTGGAGATCAACGGATTTCGGTCCCTTCAGGATGAGGTGGTGCCCCGGTCCACGCCGGGCGACGGGTAGCGACGAACGCGTCACGGTCGACGGTGGCCGGCCATTTCGGAGGCCGCTTCTGCAGGAATGCGGTGAACGCTTCGATCTGTTCTGGGGTGCCCATCGACGCCCAGTAGCCCGACACGTCGACAGGCGGTAGCGCACGAGCCATCTCACGCTTCATCGCGGCGCGCGCCGCCGGGCCGGTGTTGCGCACCCTGTCGAGCAGCGCGGCGGTCTCGGCTACGAGCGACTCGTGCGGCACGACCTTGCCGATGAGACCGAGTCGCATCGCCTCGTCGGCCTCTACCCAATCGTTGCCGTAGATCAGGTGATTGGCCCGCAGCGTGCCGACTCGTTGTGGGAGTCGCGCGGCAACGAAGGCCTCGTAGATGCCGCGGGTGAGGTCAGGCACGCGGAGTCGGGCTCTGTCGGAGGCGATCACCAGATCCGCATAGAGCGTCATCACCAGCCCGCCGCCAAGAGCGAGTCCGTTGACAGCGCACACCACGATCTTCGGGATCTTTCCCAGCGTCTCGAAAGGAGTGGAGTCGTAGGCATCGGTGAACGAATCCCATCGCCGCTCAGGGTTGCCGACAGCGTTCATGTCGCCGCCCGCGCAGAATGTATCGCCGGTACCGGTGATGACGAGGAAATTCAGTGTGGGTTCGTCGGCGACGATCATCGCCGCTCGCTTGATTCCGTGATACCCGTCGGCAGTCAGCGCATTGCGCTTCTCCGGCCGATTGATGGTGACCGTGAGCGTGTCACCGGCGATGATCCCGGACAGCTCTTCGGCGCCCAGGTCAACGCGGCTTGGGAGTTCGGTCACGAGATGACGGCGATCAGCTCACCGACCTCATAGGTGCCACCTTCGGAGACCTTCCATGACACCGTGCCGGTCGCGGGAGACTCGATGTCCATCTCCACCTTGTCGGTGGCGATGGAGTACAGCGGCTCACCTTCAGTGACCGAGCCGCCATCTTCATGGAAGAACTCGGTGATCTCGGCTTCGGTGATGGCGTCACCAGGCTTGGGCATCCGCACTTCTGTCACGAAATCCTCCTGATCGCCTCGACCACCTGGTCTGCGCCCGGTCGGCAGGCGGCTTCCAGCGTCGCCGCCCGTGGGATCGGCGTGTACGTCCCCGCAACACGCTGGATGGGTGCAGCGAGCACACCGAAGAGTTCGGTACCAACCGCGGCGGCGATCTCGGCGCCCGGGCCACAGAATCCGACTGATTCGTGGGCGACCACCAGTCGAGTCGTCTTGCGGACCGAATCCAAAACCGTTGCCAGGTCCAGCGGTACCAACGTGCGCAAATCTACGACCTCGACCGAAATCCCCTCGCTGGCAAGTCTTTCAGCCGCCTCCAGCGCCGCATGCACCATAACGCCGTAGGCGACGACTGAGACATCGGATCCCTGGCGCTTGACATCGGCCTGGCCGAGCGGGATCACGTAGTCGGCCACCGGTACGGGACCCTTGCCGCCCCCGTAATAGAGCTTCATGGATTCCACGAACAGGCAGGGATCGTTGTCGGAAAGACAGGCTTTCAGCAGGCCAGCAGCGTCGGCAGCGGTACTCGGCCAGACGACCTTCAGCCCGGGTGTGTGCATCGCCCAGGCCTCGAATGCCTGCGAATGTTGGGGCCCCGCAGCCATTCCCACCATCGTCCTGATCACCAGCGGCGCACCTTTGCGACCACCGGACATATATCGCACCTTGGCCGCGTGATTGGCGATCTGGTCCATCGCGACGCCGAGGAAGTCCATGAACATCAGTTCGGCCACGGGACGCAGGCCGCCCAACGAGGCTCCTATCGCCGCGCCCACGATTGCGGATTCGGCGATGGGAGTGTCGAGCACGCGACCCTCTCCGTACTTGCCTGAGAGCCCCGCGGTGACTTTGAACATGCCACCGCCCGACGGATCGCCGATGTCCTCGCCAAGCAGGACTATCGAATCGTCGGCGGCCATTGCCCGGTCGAGTGTCCTGTTGATTGCCTGCACCAGACCAAGATCCTCGGTCTCGCCACCCGGCAGGACGGCATGCACCTGGCCGGGTTCAGCAAGCTCTGACCCATTGCAGGAGAACACGTCCCGGGTCAGCTCGTCGACATCGGGCGGTTCTGACGCGACAGCGGCGGTGAATGCCTCGTCGAGTTCGGCGATCACCTCGTTGTCGATGGTGTCGAGGTCTGCCTCGGTTGCGGTCCCATCGGCGATCAATCGTGCCCGGTATCGGGCAAACGGCGGATCCGCGCGCCTCGCCGCCAGTTCGTCCTGGTCGGCATATCCCATCGCGTCGCCGAAATAGTGACCCTGTAGCCGGTAGGCCTTTGCCTCGACGAATGTCGGGCCCGCTCCGGCTCGCGCTCGTTCAGCCGCCGCCGACACCGCGTCGTAGACGGCTTGTGGATCAGTGCCGTCGACGGTGACTCCGGGCATTCCGTAACCCACGGCGCGGTCGGACAGCTGGGCGGCGCGCGTGTATCGGTCGTAAGCGGTGCCCTCGGCCCACGCGTTGTTCTGGCAGAAGAAGATCACCGGCAGTGACCAGACCGCGGCCATGTTCATCGCCTCGTGGACATAGCCAATGCTGGTGGCTCCGTCGCCAAAGCTCACCAGGACAACCTGCCCGGTCTCGCGGCGCGCAGCGGCCAACGCGATGCCGTTGGCGATCAAGGGGCCTGCACCGACGATGCCGGTGGTCCATGCGATGCCGTGTGCGGGGTCGCAGATACCCATCGCGCCTGCTTTGCCCTTCGACAATCCGTCGCGGCGTCCGAGAATCTCGGCGAAGTAGCCCTCCAGATCGATGCCCTTGGCCAAGACATCGCCGAGTCCGCGGTAGGTGGTGACCAACTGGTCCCCATCGGCCAACGCAAGCATCGCGCCTGCCGACATCGCCTCCTGACCGTCGACCGGCCAGTAGCTCATCGCCGCCTCTCCCGAGGACAACGCCTTGCGCACTCGTTTGTCGCCGTGTTGCACCTTGCTCATCAGTCGGTAGAACTCGACCGCGAGGTCTGTGCTCGGCGCCGAGGCCTCAGTGCCTGTTTGAGCGGACATCACACTCCTTGCCGGGTCGGCGAGAATTCTACAATATGACGATATGTGTTCAATCGTGCAGTCAGGTGGCGGCCTGCATCTGCGCGGCAAACAGCATCCGATCGAAATAGCAGCGCTCCAGGATCAGCCCGTCGCCGCGGAAGATGAACAGGTTGATGCTGAGCATGTCCACCGCAGCACCAGGACGCGTCGTCCTGGTCTCCACCACCAAACCGTCGGCGGAGTGGAATATGGCTTCGGCCGAATAATGCAGCCGGGGCAATTCGTCCCACTGACGCAGAATCATCTGACGGACTTGCTCATCCCCGTCGAACACCATGCCGGTCGGGACGATCTCGTAACGCGGATGGGTGAATGTCGCCATGATCGCCTCGAGATCACGGTCATTCTCGCCTGCGACGTGTCGCAAGACCAGTTCCTCACGCCGTCGCTGGAGTTCGACGTCTGGCGCGGACACGACTCACCTGCACTCGAAGGTCGGCAGGTTGCGCCCATCCGGCAGCGGCACCCATGCGACGTCGACCTCGTCCCCCACCTGCGGCGGGACGCCAAACACATTCGACATGATGCGTGCACCCTCGTCCAGGTCGACGAGCACGACCGAATAGGGCACTTTGTCGGCGAGGGCAGGCAGCGCGGGACGATGGTGCACGCTGACCGCATAGACGACACCGCGACCGGACAACGTTTCCCAGACAAGTTGGTCGCCCCCGCAGTGCGGGCAAACGAATCGCGGATACCACACCAGCCGGCGGCAATTCGCACACCGCTGCATCGTCAGAGTCTTGCTCTTGGTCGCATCCCAATAGGGTGCCGAGACCGCGCTCGGCTCGGGCACCGGAATGGCGGGAACGTCGTCATTCACAGCGTCGCCTCCGTTCCGAGAATCACTGTGGACGTCGCCGACAGCACGCCACCGGTCCCGTGCGCCAATGCGACGTCGGCATCCACCTGCCGGTCGCCGCATTCGCCGCGCAGCTGGCGGGTCGCCTCGACGAGCAGAAACGCGCCGAACGCGCCGGGATGCGTATACGCGAGTCCGCCGCCGGTGGTCTGGCCGGGGAGCGTACCGCCGGGGGCCAGCGCGCCATCACCGACGAAGGCGCCGCCCTCCCCCTTGGCGCAGAAGCCGAGAGCCTCGAGGGCCAGCAGCACCGTGATGGTGAACGAGTCGTAGAGCTGCACGACGTCGACCTCGCCTGGGGTCAGCCCCGCTTGGGCGAACGCCGCCGGTCCCGACACCGCGCCAGGGGTGACCGTCAAGTCAGGCATCTGTGAAATCATCGTGTGCGATGCGGCCGAGGCCGCCCCCAACACGTAAACGGGCGCCTTTTCAAGATCGCGAGCCCGCGCCGCCGAGGTCACCACGATTGCACCCGCGCCGTCGGTGACCAGACAGCACTCCAACTTGTGCACCGGCTCGGCAAGGTAGCCGGAGTTCAGCACGTCGTCGACCGTGATCTCATTCTGGAGGTGCGCGCGCGGATTGCGCGCGGCCCACTTGCGAGTGTCGACTGCGATCTGCGCGAGTTGTTCTGCAGTGGTGCCGAATTCGGCCATGTGCCGATTCGCGGCCAGCGCGTAGGCGCTGATGGGCAACATCACCCCGAAGGGCGTCTCCCATTCGAGGCGCTCGGGTGTGGCGAAGACACCCATCCCCTTTTCGCCTCGTCTACGCGCGGCGCGCGGCGTCGATGCATAGACGATCACCACTGTTTCGGCAAGGCCCGCCGCGATCGCCGCCGCCGCGTGCTCGACATAGAGCCCGTAACTGGCGCCGCCGGTCTGTGTCGCATCGGTGAAACGCGGTGTGATGCCCAAGTATTCGGCTAGTTCCACGGAGTGCATCAACGTGCCCCCCGTACAGGAACACAGGCCGTCGACGTCCTTGAGAGTCAGTCCCGCATCGGCCAGCGCCGCCCGGATGACTCGCGCCTCGAGCTCTCGCAGTGGCACGTCGATGACGCCTTCGGGCGAAACCTCGTCTGCGGCACCGACTATGGCCGCTGCGCCACGGATACTCGTCACAGCGTCAGGCCGGGGCCGCTGCGAGCTCGGTTGCGGCCGGAATCACCTCTTGGGAGAACAGTTTCATCGACTCGTAAACCTTGGCGCGGTCCATCGCACCGCCCCGCGACATCCGCAGCATGATGTTGCGCCAACCCATGTCGATGACGGTCTGCATCTTGGTGATGATGCGCTCGGGATCACCCATCAAGGTCAAATGCGAGTTGAGCACCTGCTCGTAGCTCTGCTTGTCGTGCTTCTCGAACCAGTCCGAGTAGGCCTTGTAATCGGCTGGAATCTCACCGCCACGCTCGAACGGATTCGAGTATTTGAGATGCGTCTTGATGGACAGCTCGACACTCTCCCGCGGGTAGGTGCGGGCGAAGCCGTCGTCGGTGTGGCAGAACGCATTAAGGAGTGCCCAGACGTTCTCGGTGGCGGCCTCAAGCCCCTTCTTGGCCTGGGTTTCCAGGTAGATGTCGAGTGCACCCTGCAGGTCCGGGTCGACCGTGTAGGGATTGCCGATGATCGCGCCAAAACCCTTGTCCGCCAACCATTCAAAGCTCGACGGTGTTTTCATCACTGTGCCCCACACCGGAACGGGCCGCTGTACCGGACGCGGATAGATGGTCACATCCTCAAGCTGGAAATACTTGCCCTCGTAGCTCACATTCTCCTGCGTGAGCAGCAGGTTCACGATGTCAACACATTCCTGATAGCGACCTGTCGCCTCGTCCATCGAAATGCCGAAGCCCTGGAACTCGTGGGCTTGGTAACCGCGGCCGAAGCCGGCATCGAACCGCCCGCCGGACAACACATCGACCATCGCGATGCGCTCGGCGAGCTGAATCGGGTTGTGAAACGGGCTGACCATGCAGGCCGTACCGATACGGATGCGCTCAGTCTGCGCGGCGATCGCGGCCGCAACCAACGGGAGGTCGGCGAGCATGCCGTAGGGCGAGAAATGGTGCTCAGCCAGCCAGACCTCGTCGTAGCCGAGTTCCTCGGCCCAGCGCGCCTCCTCCAGCACGTTGGCGAACACCTGCTGGTCGGACAGGTGGTTGGGCTTGTCGCCGAGGATGAATACGCCGAACTTCATTCCGATCGCTCCTAGAAACTAGTTGCAGTTACTGCCACTATATTGCACGATTGAACATATATCGTCAATACGTTCAGTCCGATCACCCGGGAGGTTGCGTTGAGCCTTGACGCGAATGCAGTGGGCACCAAGCTGGATCCGACGACGTTTGCGTGGACGGAGGCCGACACCATCCTCTACGCGCTGGGGGTGGGTGCCCGGCCACCCGACGACCTCGGCCTTCTCGACGAACGCCGTGGTCCTGCGGTGTTACCGACCTTTGCCCTGCTGGCAAACTGGTGGGCGGTCAAGGATCTGCGCAGCGTCCTCGATCTCGGCTCGTTTCCCATCGTCCACGGCGGACAGTCGCTGTCGGTGTCTCGTCCCGTGCAACCTTGCGGCGAGGTGGCAGTGACCGGCGAGGTCACGGCGGTGTGGGACAAGGGCAAGCACGCCGCGATCGAGGTGACAACTCGCGGGACCGACGCCGACGGCGAACTCTTCGTCGCGGTCGGACAGACCATGGTGCTCGGCGGCGGCGGGTTCGGCGGAGACCGCGGCCCCGCGTCCGCAGATGAGCCAACCGGACCCTCCGACGTCACCATCATCGACGAGGTGCGGCCGGAACAAGCCGCCATCTACCGGCTCAGCGGTGACCGCAACCCGCTGCACATCGATCCCGATGCCGCCAAGAAATCGGGCTTCGACGATGTGTTCCTGCACGGCCTGTGCACTTTCGGATTCGCCGCGCGCGCTGTGATCAACAGTCTCGGCGGAGGCGATCCCACGGCACTACAGTCGATCAGCTGCCGATTCGCCAAACCCGTGATGCTCGGCGCGCCTTTGAGCACCGAAGTGTGGCGGCAGGGCCCGACCGTGCAGTTCCGCACCAGTCAGGGTTCGGTCGTTGCCCTGTCGGCAGGCACCGCGACGCTGCAAGGATGACAGTCATGGATCAACGTCGCATGCGGGGCCAACGCAACCGTGAGGCGCTCATCACCGCAGCGGTCGAACTCTTCGAGACGCAGGGCTACGACGCCACCACCGTCGACCAGATCACCGCCGCCGCTGGCGTCGCGCCGCGGACGTACTTTCATCACTTCGCGGCCAAAGAAGACATCCTTTTCGACGGCTACGCCGAAAGACTCGACGAGGCCACCCGCCGATTTCGCGCTTCGCGCTCGATCACGTTGTGGGGGGCGCTTTCTGAGGCGTCGGCTTCCGTTGCCGAAGCGATCGCCGCACAGCCGGAGATCTTTGTGGTGCGGGCCCGGATGTACGCAAGTCACCCGGCGCTTCGCGCGACGCGGCTGCGCATCAACGACGACTGGATCGACCAGATGACGCGTGAGGTCGCGCGATGGCTCGGTAGCGACGCCGAATCAGATCTGCGCCCGCGCTTGGCGGCCACCGTCGTCAACGGGGCCAACCGCGCCGCGATCGACACGTGGGTGGCCGGTGGCGGACGCGGCGACCTTCTGGCGATCATGAGCCAGGCGGTCGTTTTGCTTCGGCCGTCCATCAACCGCATCGAGCGGCTGGTCAAGGAAGATCGGCGCCGCCATGTCGGGTAACCGTGGGCTGGCGGTGGTGACCGGCGGCGCTCGTGGAATAGGCGAGGCGATCGTCGACGAGCTCGTCGCTGCCGGCTACCGGGTGGCCGTGGTCGACGTGAACGCCAAAGCGCTGGCCAAGACCGCCGAACGGGATGCCGCCAGGTCGGGTCTGATCATTCCGGTCGAGTTGTCTATCACCGACCGCGCGGCGGTCGAACACGAACTCGGCGCGCTTGCGGCCTCTCACGGCGCGATCCAGGCGCTGGTGAACAACGCGGGCATGACGTTGCCCGCCACGTTTCTCGACCAAACGGACGAGGACTGGAATCGGATCGTCGCGGTCAACCTCACCGGCACCTTCATCATGGCGCAGGTTGCCGCACGCCAGATGGTCGAGCAGAAAACCGGCGCGATCGTGAACATCAGTTCGGTGTCTGCGCACGGTGTCCGTACCGGGCCGGCCGCGTACGCCGCAGCGAAGGCTGGTGTGGAAGGCCTGTCCAGGCTGATGGCCGTGCAACTCGGTCCGCTCGGCGTGCGCGTCAACACCGTGGTGGTCGGGACCACCGCGACACCATGGTTGCTCTCTCGAAAGAGCGATGCCGAGCTCGAAACCATGCGTGCCACGACACTGACCGGATCCATCGGTGAACCCGCCGACATCGCCAAGACCGTCGGATTCCTTTGCTCACCGTCGGCCAAACACATCACCGGTCAGATGATCTCAGTATCCGGCGGGCAATGGATGCCATGATCGGGACCGCTGTACGATGAAACATCCATTGCCAATCTGTTCAGTCACATCGAGGTGGCCAGGGTGAGTTCAACCCGCACATTCGCTTACGACCCTCTTCCCTATCCGGCTGTCGTGCCAGCGATGCTCGCCGAACTCGTCGAGCGATTCGGTCGCAGTGACTTTGTCGTGTCGTCGGACGGAGCCGGTACCGACGAGCGAATCACGTACTCCGAAGCGGACGAACAGTCAGCGGAGATGGCGCGCCGACTGCTCGCCGCCGGCGTGACCAAGGGGGCCAGGGTCGGCATCCTCGCGCCCAACGGCCCCGACTTCGCGGTCGCGTTCCTCGCAACCACCCGGATCGGGGCCGTGGCGGTACCCATCAATACGTTCTTCCAGCCGCCCGAACTCGAATGGCTACTTCGCGACGCCGATATTCACACGGTGGTGTCGGTGCCCACCCTGCTGGGCAAGGACGTCGAGGCCCGACTCGAGCAGGCCACCGGAGTCGCTCCCGGCGCCGCGAACCCCGTACTCACCGACCGGCTACCGCACCTGCGCAATGTCTTCTCGCTGGCACCGGATGCCCAGGACTGGCCGGAACCGGTCGCGCAAACGTTCCTCGACGCCTGCGAGTCGACGGTGCGCGAGACGGATGACATGGTCATCATCTACACCTCCGGCAGTACGTCGAATCCCAAGGGCATCATCCACTCTCAGAACACTGCTATCGCGCATTCGCGTTTCATCGCAAGCCAACACGAGTGGGATCCCACCGACCGCGTCTATATCCCGATGGCCTTCTTCTGGGTCGGCGGCCTGATCTTCGGGCTGCTGGGACCGATGCAAATCGGAGTGACGATCCTGACCGAGCATCGGTTCGAGCCCGCCGACGTGCTCAGGCTGCTGGCGGCCGAACGCGCAACGTATACGACGGGCTTTCCCCACGTCGGTCCCGCGTTGACGAACCATCCCGACTTTGCGACCACCGATCTGTCCGCCCTACGAGAGGGCTACCAGCAGGTGCTGCTACCGCCAGAACGGCGTGCTGCCGACCCGTCGCTACGAGTTCGACAACTCGGGATGACCGAGACGTGCAGCTCACACACCTGGTGGCCACCCCACGAGCAGGTGCCGGAATCCAAGCGCGGGTCGCTCGGGGTTTCGGCACCGGGTTATGAACACAAGGTCGTCGACGAGACCGGTCAGGAAGTGCCCAACGGGGTGGCCGGCGAGATCTGTGTGCGCGGCTGGGCCATGATGCGCGGCATCGTCGGACGCAGTAATCGGGACGTATTCGATGCCGACGGTTGGTATCACACCGGCGACGCCGGATATCGCGATGACGACGGCCACCTTTACTTCGCGGGCCGCACCGACGACATGATCAAGACCTCGGGGGCCAACGTCGCTCCCATTGAAGTGGAGTCAACGCTGAGCAGAATCGACGGCGTGCGCATCGCCTATGTCGTCGGGCTGCCCGATCCGGCGAAGGGCGCGGTGGTCAGTGCCGTGGTAGTGCTCGACGACGGCGTCGACCTGTCGGCTGACGCCCTGGCCGCACAGTGCCGCACGGAACTCGCGGCCTACAAAGTGCCCAAGAAGTGGGTCATGCTGCCGGACGCGGACAGTCTGCCGTACACCACCACGAACAAGATCGACAAGATCGCGCTCAGCACGCTTTTGGAATCGGGCGCACTCTCATGACCGCCAAGTCCGGCGACACCATCGCGGCGCTCGCCGCTCGTGTCGAACGTCTCGAAGCGCTCGACGAGATCCGCCAACTCGCGGCCAAATACGCTGTGGCTCTGGACATGCGTGACCTCAATGCTGTTGTCAACCTCTTCGTCGAGGACGTCGGAGTCCCGGGTAAACGTCGTGGACGAGAAGCGTTGCGTCAGTGGTACGACACCGAGATGCGACATGACCTGCTGGGCAGCGCGCACGGGCCGCTCGCACACGTGATCGACGTCCACGACGCCGACCATGCGACCGGCTTGGTCTACTCACGCAACGATCTCGAGACCGAGACGACGTGGGTGATCGAACTGCTCGCCTACCTCGATGCATATGAACGGCGGCACGGCCGTTGGTACTTCGCCCGACGAACTCCGCTGTTCTGGTATCAGAGCGATATCACCGATCCTCCGCTCGGTCCCGAGAAGATGCGCTGGCCCAACACATCTGCGCACAAAGGGACGTTCCATGACGCGTTCCCCAGCTGGGCGGAATTCTGGTCGGCCGATCCGGGGCGGCTGGAAGCTGCAGTCCCCGCGCCGCCGCCGGTCGGCGAATGGTTGCAGACATTGCGGCGAAGCGACTCTGTCCCCCACGTCAGTCCGACGGGGCGAAGCGCCGACGATCCGAGAAGCGGATGACATGACAATCGACTCCGATTTAACCGTCTTCACTCTTACAGACGACCAGCGCGAGTTCCGATCGACCGTGCGCGCATTCCTCGAACACCACGTACCAGAATCCGAGGTTCGTCGCCTCATGGCGTCGGAAAAGGGCTTCGATCCGACGATATGGCGCGCCATGGCCGATCAGATGAGCCTGCAGGGATTGATCATTCCCGAGGCGTACGGCGGCGAGGGGTTCGGCTTCGCCGAACTCGGTCTGGTGCTCGAAGAGATGGGCGGGGCGCTAGTGCCCGGTCCCTACTTCACATCGGCGGTGCTCACCGCGGGTGCGCTCATGTGTTCCGGTGACGAGGAAGCGTGCGAACGGTACCTACCCGGCATCGCGTCCGGTGAGACCATCGCGACCCTGGCACTTACCGAGCGGTCCGGACGATGGGATCGCGATGGCATCGAGACAACAGCCGGCCAAGATGGCGGCGACTGGATGCTTCGGGGAACCAAACACTATGTGCCCGACGGCGGTATCGCCGATCTCGTGCTTGTGGTGGCCCGCGCCGCGTCCGGCGCCGTGGGCCTCTTCGCTGTCGAGAACACCGATGACCTGGTACGCAGAGAGCAGTCCACCCTCGACCCGACGCGCCGTCAAGCCGTCATCGAGTTCGTGGACACCGCTGCGATACGCATCGGCGGTGAGGATGCGTGGCCCGGGCTGAGCCACGCGTTGAGTCAGGCGGCGGCAGCGCTGGCCAACGAACAAGTCGGCGGCGCCCAACGGTGCCTTGATCAGGCGGTCGCCTACGTCAAGGTCCGTAGCCAGTTCGGTAGACCTGTCGGCTCATTCCAAGCGATTCGACACCGCTGCGCCGATCTCATGCTCGACATCGAATGCGCCAGAGGCGTAGCGCAATACGCCGTCCACGCCATTGATCACTTTCCCACTGAGTCCGAATCGGCGGCAGCGCTGGCCAAGGCGTACTGCTCGGACGTGTACGCGCGCGCCGCAGCGGCCAACATCCAGTTGCACGGCGGTATCGGATTCACCTGGGAACATCCCGCGCACATGTATTACAAGCGAGCGAGATCGTCGGCGATGTTGCTCGGCGACCCGAGCTTTCACCGTGGACTGCTGGCCGACAGCATCGACATCTGAGTTCAGAAGTCGGTGCCGCCGTCGATGTTGATGACCGCACCGGTCATGTATGCCGCTCGGTCGCCGAGCAGAAACGCGATGAGTTCGCCTGCCTCGTGGGGTCTTCCGCCGCGTCCCAGCGCCACTCTCATATTCCAGTCGGGATTGCTCGACAGATGGGTGTAAATCGCATCTTCGAGCGGCACACCGTATTGCTGTGCACGATGCTCTCGAATGTGGTCGTTCGTTTCGGTGTCGAACAGACCGGGGCACACCACGTTCACACGGATACCGTCGGGGCCGTGTGTTTTCGCCATGATCTTGGACAGCGTCAGCACAGACGCCTTCAGCGCGTTGTAGGGCGGGATGAGAATCTTGGGGGCTCGTACCGAATATGCGGCGGTGGTCACGATGGTGCCGCCGCCGTTGCGCTGTAGATGCGGGATGACCGCACGACACGACCGCACGGTCGCCATCAGAATGAGCTGGTAGTACCAATCCCAGGAGTCGTCGCCGTGTTCGAGGAATGGGCCCTGCTGGTTCATCGGTCCTGCGGTGACGGCAAGTCCTCGTAGAGGGCCCAGATCCTCTGCCGCGCGGTCGACGGCGCGATCGACTGCTCCTCCGCTCTCGGTTGCGTCGACGGCGATCCCCACGGCCCGGACTCCGAACTCTGTCGCCAGTCCTTGTGCACGCTCCTCGGCGCGTTGACCGTCGCGTGCGAGCAGCGCGACGTTCGCGCCGTCGGCGGCCAACGCCCGGGCCGCGCCGTATCCCATGCCGGTGGTCCCGCCGACGAGCACGTAGTTGCGGCCTTCTACTCCGAGTTCCACGCAGTCAACCTCCCGGTATGGTGGCGAAATCGAGCACTGAACACTATGACGAACTATGTCATGATGTTTAGCGGTGTCGGGCATCGCCACCGCAGCTAAGGACGACACAGCCGCACCGCGGCAGCGCACAGGAACACACCATGTCGCGTAGGATCGAATACTTGGCAGGGTCGATCTGAGCCGTCTAGCAGGCCCTACCGGACAGGAGCGGGATGGCGACCCAACGGGCCACGGCCGACATCGAGGCGCAAGAAGAGTACGACCGTCAGGATCAGATCCTTGAGGCGGCCAACCAGTGCTTCACCCAGTTGGGCATCCATCGCACCAGCGTGCAGGACGTCGCCAGGATGGCGAACGTATCGCGGGGCACGGTCTACCGGTACTTCGAGGACCGCAACGTGCTGATCGATGCGGCGATTGAATTCGGCGCCCAGAAGTTCTACCAGCAGGTCGCTGCGGCCATGGCCAAGAAGTCGACCCTTGCGGAGAAGCTTGGAGCAATGGCCGAGACTCACGCGGTCATCTTGTTGGACCATCGCACCCGCAACCGCCTGATGGCCGACGACTCAGAGCTGATGCGCCACATGATTTCCGATGGTGATTCCGCGGTCCGGCGAACCACGGCGTTCCTGGTGCCCTATGTTCGCGAGGCGCAGAAGCGCGGCGAGGTCGGCTCGGGCATCGACGTCACGGCCGCCAGCGAGTGGCTGGCGAGAATGATTTACTCCTTCTCGACGGTCAACGAAGCGCAGACTTTCGACATGTCCAAGCCCGAGACCGTACGCAAGTACGTCGAGAAGTTCGCCGTCAACGGATTGCGCTGACCCCACGGCGCGATTCTGTCTGTTCAACTGAACAACTCTTGTATTACTGTTCTGTATGATCGTGTGGTGCAAACCTCGCACGCGCAGGTCAGAGGACAGGAGACCATGACGGAGATCTGGCGCGAAGAGCGGATGCTGATTGACGGCCAACTCGTCGGGGCACGGGAGGGTGGCGCATACGACAACGTCAACCCGGCGACGGAGAAGGTGATCGGCTCCGCGGCCGACGGCACGGCCGCGGATATGGACGCGGCCATCTCGGCCGCGCGGCGGGCATTCGACACCACCGACTGGTCGACAAATCACGATCTGCGCGTGCGGTGCATTCGGCAACTGCACGAGGCTCTGGTCAAGCATGCCGACGAGTTTCGCAGCACAACCGTCGCCGAGGTCGGCTGCCCGCTGGCGCTGACTTACGGCCCGCAGATCGACGCGCCCCTGGCCGGGCTGCCCTGGGTTGCCGATCTTGCCGAGAATTACGCGTGGGAGACCGACCTCGGTATCGCCGAGCCGTTCGGCATCAAAACCCGCCGCACCGTACGCCGGGAACCGGTGGGCGTCGTCGCAGCGATCACTCCCTGGAATTACCCGGTGCAGATCAACCTCGCAAAGATGGTGCCCGCACTGGCCGCGGGCAGCACCGTGATACTCAAACCGGCGCCCGACACACCCTACGGTGCAACGCTTCTCGGGCATCTCATTGCCGAGCACACCGATATTCCGTCTGGCGTTGTCAACGTGGTCACCTCAGCGGGCCATGACGTGGGTCAGCAGCTGTGCGAAGATCCGCGCGTGGACATGATCTCGTTCACCGGCTCGACGGCAACGGGCACCCGCATCATGATGGCGGCGGCGGCCACCATCAAGAAGGTGTTCCTCGAGCTCGGCGGCAAATCGGCGCTCGTGGCACTCGACGACGCCGATATCGGATCGGCAGTCACCTCGGCGGCGTTCGCCGCAACCACTCACGCCGGACAGGGCTGCGCCAACACCACACGACTTCTATTGCCCAGAGCCAAGTATCGCGAGGGTGTCGACGCGTTGGCCGAAATGCTCAAAGGCTGGTCGTATGGTGATCCCACTGATTCATCTGTCCTCATGGGTCCGCTGATCAGCGAGCAACAGCGGCAGCGGGTGCTCGGTTACGTCCGCAAAGGGATCGACGAAGGCGCCACGGTGGCGGTCGGCGGCGGCATACCCGCGCATCTGCCGGTCGGCTATTACGTCGAGCCAACTTTGCTCACCGATGTCGATCCGAATGCCACAGTCGCCCAAGAGGAGATCTTCGGGCCGGTCCTGGTTGCCATCCCGCACGACGGTGACGACCATGCCGTGGAGATCGCCAACAACTCGCGCTACGGCCTGTCCGGATCGGTGGTGAGCGCGTCAGACGACCGAGCGCGCTCGGTGGCCAACCGCATTCGAACCGGCACGGTCAACGTCAACGGCGGGGTGTTCTACGGGGTAGACGTTCCGTTCGGCGGCTACAAGCAGAGCGGCATCGGACGGGAGATGGGCGTGGCCGGTTTCGAGGAGTACCTGGAGATCAAGTCGATTGCGCAACGGGCATCGTGACCGTGCGGTCGCTGTCGGGTAAACGGGTCGTCGTCGTCGGCGCTTCAGCCGGCATCGGCAAGGCTTTCGCGATCCGCGCGGGTAAGGAAGGAGCGCAGCTTGTCGTCGCTGCTCGACGCACCGACAAGCTCGCCGAAGTCATCGCTGAGGTCGGCTCGGGTACACCGGCGGTCACCGATGTGCGCCGACCCGAAGATTGTGCCCGCGTCGCCGCAGTCGCCCGCGAGCAATTGGGCGAAGTCGACCTGCTGATGATCAGTACCGGATACGCACCGCTGAAGAAGCTCGGCGACACCGACACTCACGACTGGCGCGACGTTTTCGAAACGAACGTGGTTGGTGTACACGAGACGATCCGTGCCCATCTGCCCATTCTCACGCCCTCGGCGATCGTCGCCGCGATGTCCTCCGATTCGGTGCGCAATCCTCACTCCGCGCTGGGGGCATACTCGTCGAGCAAAGCTGCGCTGGAGCGGTGTCTGGTCTCGTGGCGCCTGGAGAATCCGGGCTACAGATTCTGTTGTGTCGAGGTAAGCGGCACTGTCCCGACGGATTTCACGTCTGCATTCGATCCGGACGTGCTCGGCGAAGTTGCGAGCGAGTGGATGTCCCGCGGTCTTGTCCAGGCGAGCAGGATGACACCGGAAGACGTCGCCGAAGTGTTGGCGGGCGTCTTCGGCAGTGTAGTGGACTTCCCGGAGGTCGGCCTGGAATCACTCGTCGTCAAGTCGCCATCGGGACCGTTGCGCCCGTGAGCGTTTCACTCCTGCTCGAGATGGCTCAGGAAGCGGCGCTCGCCGAGCCTGATCGCACCGCGTTGGTGTCCGGTGACTTGCGCTTGACCATCGCCGAACTGAGCGACCTCGCCGACGGCGCTGCCGGCGTGATCAGCGCTTCGGGGGCCGAACACGTCGCGTACGTCGGCGCCGGTGGGGTGATGCTCCCGCTGCTGGTGTTCGCTTCGGCACGGGCTGCCGTCCCCGTCACCCCGTTGAACTATCGGCTGTCCGCGGACGGTGTCCGTACGCTGATCGGGCGGCTCCCGAAGCCCGTCGTGATCGTCGACGACGAGTACCGCGCTGTGGTCGGAGACTTGGCGGGCCACGCCGCGCAGATCTTTTCCGCTGCTGACTTCATCACCGCGGCGCGGATATCGGCACCAGCGGCCGAGTTCGCCGACCCGGATTCGGTGGCTGTGGTGTTGTTCACTTCGGGCACGACATCAGCACCCAAAGCCGTTGAGTTGACGCATAACAACCTCACCAGCTACGTCATGGGCACCGTCGAGTTCGCGTCGGCAGAACCCGGTGACGCCGCCGCGATCTGCGTACCGCCTTACCACATCGCCGGCGTCGGAGCCGCCCTCTCGAATCTGTATGCCGGGCGTAAGATGGTTTACCTCAACAACTTCGACCCCATCGAATGGGTCCGACTGGTCAATCGCGAAAAGGTCACCTCGGCAACAGTGGTTCCCACGATGCTGGACAGGATCGTGACCGTACTCGAAGGGCTCGATGGGTCTCCCCTACTGCCCTCGCTGCGCACGCTTGCCTATGGCGGATCGAAAGTCGCTGCGCCGCTGGTGCGCAAGGCCTTGGAACTGTTGCCGCATGTCGGATTCGTCAACGCCTACGGTCTCACCGAGACCAGTTCCACCATCGCCGTGCTCACCCCCGAGGACCATCGCAACGCGCTGGCGTCAAGCGACCCCGCAACGTCACGTCGGTTGGGGTCGGTTGGCCGGCCCGTCCCCACGGTCGAGGTGCAGGTCCGAGCCGAGGATGGCACCGTGCTGGGGCCGGACGAGCCCGGCGAGTTGTTCGTCCGCGGCGAGCAGGTGTCGGGCCGCTACACCGGCATCGGGTCGGTGCTCGACGCGGACGGCTGGTTCCCCACCAAGGACGTCGCATTCCTTGACGAAGACGGCTATCTGTTCATCGGGGGCAGATCCGACGACACCATCATCCGCGGCGGCGAAAACATCGCTCCGGCCGAGATCGAAGACGTCTTGGTTGAACATGCTGGCGTACGGGAGTGTGTCGTGGTTGGCGCCGATGACGACGAGTGGGGTCAGATCATCGTCGCCGTCGTCGTGCCTGACGGCGAATTCGCACCCGAACCCGAGGAGCTACGGAGTTTCGTGCGCGAACGACTGCGGGGATCGAGAACTCCGGACCGTGTCGTCTTTCGCGGTCAACTGCCCACCAACGCCACCGGCAAGGTCCTGCGACGCCAGATCGTTGATGAACTGAACGCCGACGCCAAGGAGTCGACATGATCAAGAACGGCACTCGACTGAAAAGTCAGGTGTGCGAAACCCAGGTCATCATCGTGCGCAGTTCGGAGGCGCTCGACGACCTACGCGCAGGTGGTTCGCCGATGATTCCCGTCGGCGATGAGATCGATACGAGCCTGGCGCTTGACGACGGTCTCGCCGGGGGCACGCAGATGGGCAAACGATATGTCGACGGCGCGGGGGCCGAGGTGCTGGTGACCAACGCCGGCGCAGGCTCACTGTCGATCGGATCGACGCCTCTGGCGATCAAGGAAGCCAAACCATTGCCCGCCAGCGATTAGACGGATCATGGCTCTTGTCATTGCCGCCGAAGCAAACGGTTCGATCGGATGCAACCTGACAAATGAACGCGGAAAGGGCATCACATGGCCGACATGATCGATGACGTCGAATCGCTTTGGCCCGAGTACCCAGACTACCGAATCGACCTGACGCCCTGCCGGCTGACGGGACAGGTCTGGGCCGGCGACACACTGCTGGCCGAAAGCGATGCCTGTCTTATCGTGACGGAAACTGATCACACGGACAGGCTGTACTTTCCGGAATCGTCGGTTCAGTGGCAGCACTTCGAAAAGTCGGAGCACACCACGGTGTGCCCTTTCAAGGGACGGGCCGATTATTGGAACCTCATCGGCCCGCACCAACCGAGCGCGAATGCCGTGTGGACCTATCGTGCGCCGCTGCGAGAAGTTGCCGGGCTGAAAGGTTATGTGTCTTTCTACGACCTTGATATGCGAATCATCGTGGTCGATCGATGGCCCGACGGTACCGAGGTACCTGCGACGTTTCCACTTTGGGGCGATGCTGACGAGCTACTGCGGCTCATCGATGTTCAACCCGCGTCGGACTGCAAATTCATCGGTCCGGCTCATGGCCCGACTCGCCGCGACGTCGTCGAAGGCGGTCAGTTCGCCGGAGAAGCCATTGTTGCTGCCAGTAAAGCCCTTCCTGGACAACGGGTCACATCGATATCGATGATATTCACGAAGGCTGCTTCGTTCACCGCGCCTGTCGATGTCGATGTCGATGTTCTGCGCCAAGGTCGAACGTTCTCGACCGCCGAGGTGCGGATCAGCCAGCACGGGGCGTTGCGAAGTGTTGGGTTGCTTCTCGCCGACTCCGGCGCCGATGACGTCATGCGCGACAGCGCACCAATGCCTGACACCCCCGGCCCGGAAGCCGCTGTGCAGTTCGCCGGCTTCGGGATGCCCGGCCGGGAGATCAGGGTCGTCGACGCCGCATACGATCCCGACCCGGAGCGGGTCGGACCACCCGTGATCGACGCCTGGGTCCGATTTAGGGACGCACCTGATGAGCAATATCTACATCAGGCGCTATTGGCGCAGTCGACGACGCACTGGACCATCGCTGCAGGCATGCTGCCCCACCGCGGCTTCGGTGAGGCTCGCGCGCACGACACGTTGTCCACCGGAATCATGAAGGCCACCATTGCCTTCCACGACGACGCGGATGTCAGTGAATGGCTGCTGTACAGGAATTGCGCATTCTGGTCAGGACGAGGACTCGTGCAGGGCGACGGGCGGGTGCACACCCGTGACGGCCGCCTCGCCGCCTCCTACACCATTCAGGCCATGGTCCGAGCGTTCGGCCGCAGTCCCGCAGACATGGGACACGACAGCCGGACGGCGATGTAGTTGGCTTTCAGCAGTTATGGATCTTCGATACGCCGCGCCAAACCTCGAGCTGGAAACCCTCTGCCGCCGTTATGCAGCGGCGATAGACCATCGCGACATCGGCGGCCTGCTCAGTGTCTTCGCAGTAGACGCCACCATGCGCGTAGAGCAGCCTGGAAAGCGGCCGGGCAACCTGAACGGTCATCGCGAGCTCGAACGCATCATCGAGATCGTGAATCGCTTTCCCCGCACCGCGCACGTGCTCGGACAGGGCCTTTTCCAAGTGGACGGTGAACGTGCAATCGGTGAAGTCTATTGCACTGCACATCACTTCAGTTCTGACGAACAGGGCTCCTGCCACGATCTGGTGATGCACATCAGATACATCGACCGCTACGCGGTCAGCGAGGACCGCGGCTGGCGCATCGTCCACCGAAGAGTGTGCGTCGACGCCACCGAGGACCGACAGGTGCTCGGGGACTGGTAGTCGAATGGGACGATGCTCACGTGACATGGCCGAGCACGTAGTGCCCGCTGTCCGGATGGTGATACCACCCACCCGCCGCGCTGGTCCCGCCGTCTACGTGCAGCGTCTGACCGGTGACGTAAGAACTGAGATCGCTCGCGAGAAACACTGCGGCTCCAGCCATCTCGTCGACATGGCCGGCACGGCCGAGCGGCACCATCAGCTTGGCATTCTCCTCGCCGTTCGGCGCCATTCGGCGAAGACTCTCGGTGAGGGTGAAGTCGGGTGCCAAACCGTTGACCCGAATACCGTGTGATGCGAGCTCGAGCGCAGACGTCTTGGTGAAATTGAGTACCCCCGCCTTCGCTGCCGCATATGCGGCGAAGCCGGGTGCTGCGCGCACGCCTTCGATCGTGCTGACGTTGATGATGCTGCCGCCCAGTTGCGCATCGACCATGGCGCGAGCCACCCGCTGAGTGCACAGCATCACCTGCGTCAGGTTCATGCGGATCAACGAATCCCAGCCGTTGGGGGTCGTCTCGAGGAGACCGGACCAGAAAACGCCACCAGCGTTGTTCACCAGAATTGTCGGCGTGCCGAATTCGCCCACCGTTTCGGCCAGCGCAGCGTCGACCTGCTCAGGATCGCGGACGTCGGCCACGCAGGCCAGTCCGTCCACCTCCGCGGCGGCCTCGGTCGCCTGGGCGGCGTCCTTCTCCCATATCGCCACGCGAGCCCCGAACTCGGCGAACGCTGATGCCACTGCCCTGCCGATGCCCGCTCCACCGCCGGTCACGACGGCAACGTGACCGGCAAGCGACACCGCATCACGGCGTAGAACCATCGGGCCTCCTCGACGACGAATGTCTGCATAGGCACTATACGACTAGACACTGAATGCTCTATTGTTTCATTCGGAGAACCGGGAGAAGTGGATGCTGTTCAACGACAAATACGGTCCCTGGGCGCTGGTCGCGGGCGCATCGGAAGGTCTCGGCGCCGCGCTCGCCAACGGTGCCGGCGAGCGGGGGTGCAACGTCGTGCTGATCGCGCGCACCGAATCGAAGCTGGCCGACGTCGCCGCCCACATCGAGCGAACCTACGGTGTTCAGACGCGCACGCTGTCGGTGGATCTCAGCGGCCCCGATGCGGTTCAGCACGTGATCGAGGGTGTCGACGATCTCGAGATCGGACTCTTCATCTATAACGCCGCCGCCGAGCCTCGTGGGTTGTTCCTCGATACCCCAGACGACGAACTCGTACGCAATGTGTACATGAACTGTACGGTCCCCACGCTGCTCACCAAATCGCTCGCTGCCAAGATGGTCGAACGCCGGCGCGGTGGTATTGCGCTGTGTTCCTCCGGCGGTGCACTCCAGGGCCTACGCATTTTCGCCGCCTATGGAGCCGCCAAGGCCTATGAGTTGCTTCTTGCGGAAGGTCTGTGGGACGAGCTGCGCGGTTCCGGCGTTGACGTCATGGGTTACATCATCGGCACGACCTTGACCCCTGAGTTCCGTCGCAACATGGACGTCACGCCTGACGTCGAATCGAGCTTGCGCGCTGCGGGCGCGCAGAGCCCTGAGGAATGCGCCGCGCGCTTCTACGAAGTGTTCGGCAGTGGCCCAAGGGGATACGCAAGTGACCACATCGAGGCGAGCTTTGCCGCAAACGCCAGTCTGCCGCGTGCTGAAGTAGTAGCCGCTTTGGGCGAGCACATGCAGGCGAACTTCGGCTAGACGCCGAGGCCAAGCGGTCCTGCTGCACGAATTCTATCGATGAACTGACTCAACGGAGGCACACATGAACCGTCTCAAGGGCAAGGTCGCCCTCGTCACTGGAGCGGCCCGCGGCCAGGGGCGCAGCCACGCCGTCCACCTCGCGGACGAGGGCGCCGACATCATCGCCGTCGACATCTGCGCCGACATCGAGTCGAACGAGTACCCGCTTGCCACTCCCGAGGACCTCGACGAGACAGCGAAGCTCATCGAGAAGTCAGGGCAGCGGGTGGTGACGGCTGTGGTCGATGTGCGTGACCGCGCAGGTCTCAAGGGAGCGCTGGATGACGCCGTTGCGCAACTGGGTGGGCTGCACGTCGTCGTGGCGAACGCGGGGATCTGCCCGCAGGGCAACCATATTCCGTATCAGGGCTTCATCGACGCATTCGACGTTGACTTCGTCGGCGTCGTCAACACCATCCACGTCGGCCTCGGCCACCTGACTGCCGGCGGGTCGGTAATTGTGACGGGTTCCATCGCTGGACTCGTCGACCAGAAGGATCTCGCGACTGGCGGAGGGCCGCAAGGCCCTGGCGGGGCGGGCTACGGCATGGCCAAGAGGATGGTCCGCGACTATACGAAGGCGCTGGCCTTGACGATGGCGCCGCACAACATCCGGATCAACGCGGTCCATCCCACGAACGTCAACACGGACATGCTGCACAACCTGCCGATGTATCGCACCTTCCGGCCGGACCTGCCCGAACCTTCGCGAGAAGACGCAGAGTTGGTCTTTCCGGTCCTGCAGGCAATGCCGGTCCCCTACGTAGAGACCGAGGATGTGTCGCACGCGGTGGTGTACCTCGCGTCGGACGAGTCTCGTTACGTTACCGGGCAACAACTGTTCATCGATGCCGGCGCTGGCTTGAAAATGGGCATGTAAGCGTTTCTGCACGCGCATGGATTTTGTGCGAGCAAATAGCAGCGATGTCATCCGCAGTTAGAGGATCGCTGGACCCAGCCACCGCGCAACGAAGCGGCGGAGTGCGACTCCGCCGCGCGTTTGAGGTCTGGGATCGGTGAGGAGAGATTGCACAGTGCGCAAGGTCATTTCGGCCAGCTCGCCAAGTTCGGTGACATCCAAGCCATGAAGCTTCCAATCGACATCAGGGCGGTGAAAGACCGACAGGCAGAATGTATTGGCGTGTCAGCGGTTAGCGAAATGACCTCTTCGTCCTCGGCTCAGCGAGTCAACAGGCTCTCGAGTTGCGGATCCCCGGCGAGATTCTCGATCGCGAACGAAACGCATTCGACGACTTCAGAAACCGGATCCTTGAGTCCGCCGACGTGTTGTGTGACTAGATCGCGCCACCGCTGCAGGTTCGATCGGCGCTCCAGGTCGGACTCGAACCGACACTGGACGGCGACACTGGCCGAGCACGGGCAGCGCGATGAGCTTTCGCCACAGCAGTAACACCGGTCACCGCTAACCAAACCGCGGCGGTGCAAGATCCGAATTGGATACTTGCGGCGGCGTGGAAATTTCCGGCTTGGCTTCGTTCAGGGTGTTTGTGTAAGTGCCGTCGACGTACACGTCGATCCAGGTCGTACCGTCGATCGTTTTGTACGAACACGTCGAGACCCGACCCTTCGGGCCCGAACTGGTTTCGTACCGGCCATTGGCTTCCTTGCACCCAGCCTTGATTTCCGCCTCAGTCTGCTTTTCCTCGGCGCTGGCGCCGACGGCTGATGCGAGCGCAATACAAAGGCCAATGCAAACGGCGCCGACGGCTCGGGCGACGCGCGCGATTCGGCGGGTCGCGGCGTGCTTGTTAGTTGTCATTCTCTACTCCTCGTGGTTAGTTGGCGGCGCGGTCGCGCCGCTTCACGGGAGGAATTCTTCTGAGATCACGGGGACCGTGTAATCGCCGTTGGGCCAGAATTAGCCCCTCGACGGGGAGGATTTCCTGTCCGACCGGTAAGCAACTTCGGCCCGAGGCGATGCGCACCAATGGTGTGCCCCCAGTGAGACTCGAACTCACACTTGGCGGATTTTAAGTCGGCCGAAGCACGTGCGCCGGTATTCGTGGATGTTTCAATTACCTGCTTCTAACAGCAGATACCGTTCACCGCGTTCGTCAGCATTCGCGGCTATCACGCGTGAGATGTGACAGCGTCGTGACACTGACGCAGTCGCCCCGAAAGCCGAACTACCCTGCTCGCCATGGGCGGGGCCCCATGCGTAGCGGGCTATCACCTACGAACTGCCCAGCCGATCCGATCGCTGCATCCCGTCGCGGTCGGTGAATGTCGCACCTTCGCGTGACCGAGAAGCTGCCACTCCTTGGACGTCACCCCTCCTGTCGGTGCGCTGAACTAACCTCCCCCGTAGTCAGACCCGACCGTCATGATGTGTTTGGCGTGGTGAGCGAAAGCGGAAGACAAGGTGATTGACCGGCTCGAACGCAGACCTATTCGTATTGAACTCTCGAATGGCGAGATCCGATATGAAGTTCGAGCTGCGGTTTACATGAACGGTAAGAGGAAACGGTTGAGACGACGCTTCAAGACCACCGTTGAGGCCGAGGCATTCTTGGCCCAAACGTCCGAACCAAATCGCATCAGACGCTACAAGATCCGCGATGAGCAGTATCGGGAGGCGGTGAGGCAGTCCGTTTCCATTGCCGGCGCGCTCAAGCTGCTGGGTGTCGTGCCGGAAGGCGGCAACTACCGTGTCCTCCGCCGAGCCATCGACCGCCTCGGTCTCGATACATCCCACTTCGCCGGGCAGTCCTGGGCGAAAGGCAAGAGGGTCTCGCATCGCCTGCGACCGATCGAGGACTTCCTATCGAACACGTATCCGATTCAGTCTGATCGGTTGCGCCGGCGCCTCATCAACGAAGGCGTTTTCGAGCGTAGGTGCTCCGGCTGCGAGCTCGATAGCTGGATGAGCCAGCCGATTCCTCTGGAGTTGGACCATATAGACGGCAACCATCAGAACAACGCGCTGCAGAACCTTCGACTGCTGTGCCCCAACTGTCATGCGCTCACGCCGAACTTCAGAGGCAAGAACAAGAGCTGTGCCTCCGCACTAGACTCGACCGCCTAGAGGGGACGTAGCCTAATTGGCATCGGCGGGGCGCTTAAAACGCCTGACATTTGTGGGTTCGAGTCCCACCGTCCCCACCGTCTCGGCGGGTCCCGTTTGACCGACGGATGCCGACCGCAGCGTGGTGCTGAACCCGCCGCCATGGCTATTACTCTCATGAACCCCGAGGGTCGGCCGAGGTCGGGTGCCCGCCTATTACCGGGCGGCGGGCGTTCAGTCTCCAAGAACACCCCAAGTAGTTCAGCCCACTCTCGCTATCAACACCCACCACCAACCAAACAGGGAGAGATCAACCATGAACCGCAACATCGTCAAGCTCGCTCTCGTCAGCGCCGCCTTTGGCGCCATGGCCGTTGCCGGTGCCGGCACCGCGCTGGCCGAGGCCCCGCGCGTCGACACCGCACCCGCCTTCTTCCCCTTCGTCGAATTCGAGGACGTCGTCGAGCAGCCGTTCGAGAACTTCGGCGATCGAACCGAGCGCCAGTTCGAGAACTTCGGCAACAACGTAGAACGCCAGTTCGCGGCTTTCGACTGAACGCCGCGCCATGACGCCCGCTGCCCTCGGACAGCGGGCGTTCTCGCGTCAGCCGGGTGTTCGCATGACCAGAGCAATCGGTAGCCGCATTTCGCCAGGGAGATCGCGAGATGAGAACGTTCTCATCCGAGGTGCCTGAGAGCCGGGCCCGATCGGGACCATCTCCGCGCGTTGTCAACTATGTTCGCCTATGTGGAGCCACCCCACACCTACATACGGGAGGCATCCGCTTCGGTGGCACACCACGCGGATTACCTCGACCGGCGCGACGACCACGCGCTCTGCGGAGCGGCGATCGTGGTTGCGACGACCCTGACGCAAGCGGACGCGGTCTGTCCGGAATGCGAAGAGAAGCTGATTCAGTACCACCTCGCATGGTGGCGGGAGAGGGCACTGGCGGCCACGGCCGAGGTCGAGGCACTGCGCGCCAAGTACGGCGAGCCTGCGCAACCCACGTCCCAGGTCGACGCAACGACCGCCGAGCCGGAGGAAACAGAGCCGACGACCCTGCTCGACCATGCGCGACGAGAACTCACGAAACTCTGCCGGGAGTTCGACGACGCCGTCCCCTACTTCCGCCTGAAGAACGCGATGCAAGCGTTCAGCGACGGGTTGGAAAGCGACCAGCGGGTTCTGCTGGCGCAAGAGATCGGCGGCGACGGCACGCTAATTCGTTGGTCGACAACGGAAGTCGAAGCCCTCGGTTGGCATGTCAGCAACAGCCCTGTCCGAGGAGAATCCGAAGCGACGTGGGACGCCTGGATTCAGGACTCTTACCAGGCACCGAAACCGACGAAGCGGCGGTTCGGCCGCTCTCGCTGAGCGCCGGGCGACGGAAACCGTTAAAGGCCGGGACGGGGCCGTCAAGAATCCGTTAAGGCCGGTATTGACCTCCTGAGCTGGGGCGATCCTTCTATGGGCCGCCGAAATACGGCGACCCGTAAACATCTCGGAGTGTCATGTCCGTCCTGGTGTACATCGCGTTGACGGTGGCGGTCTTCGCCGTCTTCGGCCTGATTCAGAAGTGGGTCGAGGGTCTGTGATCGAAAACGTCATCGGGCTCGTGCTGGCGGTTCTCATCGCGGTGTTCCTCTTCGCCGCCCTGCTCTTCCCCGAGAGGTTCTGAGTGAGCACCACCACCGCGGGGATCCTGTTCCTCATCTCGCTCATCGTCGGCCTCGCGGTCGTCCACGTGCTGCTGGGCGACTACATGTACCGGGTCTACTCCTCGGAACGGCACCTGCGCGGTGAGTGCGTCATCTACCGATTAATCGGCGCCGACCCCAAGGCGGAACAGACCTGGGGTTCCTACGCCCGCAGTGTGCTCGCGTTCTCGGCGATCAGCTTGCTGTTCCTGTTCATTTTCCAGTTGGTGCAGGGCAAGCTGCCCTTGCATCTCAACGACCCGGGCACCGAAATGACCCCCGCGCTGGCGTGGAACACCGCGGTCAGCTTTGTCACCAACACCAACTGGCAGGCCTATTCGGGGGAGTCGACCCAGGGCCACCTGGTGCAGATGGCCGGTCTGGCCGTGCAGAACTTCGTCTCGGCGGCGGTGGGTATGGCGGTGGCGATGGCGTTCGTGCGCGCACTGGCCCGCCGCAACACGTCAGAACTCGGCAACTTCTGGGTCGACCTCATCCGCGGAGTCATTCGAATCCTGTTGCCGCTCTCCGTCATCGGCGCCATCGTGCTGATCGTCGGTGGAGTCGTCCAGAACTTCGACCTGCATACGCAGATTGCCTCGACGCTGGCCGGTGGTCAGCAGACCATTCCCGGAGGCCCGGTCGCCAGCCAGGAGGTCATCAAGGAGCTAGGCACCAACGGAGGCGGGTTCTTCAACGTCAACTCCGCGCATCCGTACGAAAACCCCACCGCATGGACGAACTGGATAGAGATCTTCCTGCTGTCCTGCATCGCGTTCTCACTGCCGCGGACCTTTGGACGCATGGTCGACAGCCGTAAACAGGGCTACGCGATCGTGGCCGCCATGTCGGTCATCGCACTGATCAGCGTGACGCTGATGATGACCTTCCAGGTGCAAGCGCACGGCACGGTCCCGACCGCCGTGGGCTCGGCGATGGAAGGTGTCGAACAACGGTTTGGCGTCCCCGATTCGGCGGTGTTCGCCAGCATGACGACGTTGACGTCCACCGGCGCCGTCGACTCGTTCCACGACTCCTACACCAGCCTCGGCGGCATGATGGCGCTGTTCAACATGCAGCTCGGCGAGGTCGCACCCGGCGGCGTGGGCTCGGGCCTGTACGGCATGCTCGTGCTGGCGATCATCACGGTGTTCGTCGCGGGCCTGATGGTCGGCCGCACGCCGGAATACCTCGGCAAGAAGATCACACCGCGTGAGATCAAGCTCGCAGCAACGTATTTCCTCATCACACCGCTGATCGTGCTGACCGGCACGGCGGTGGCGATGGCGATGCCCGGTCAAAGGGCAGGCATGCTCAACACCGGACCGCACGGCCTCTCGGAAGTGCTGTACGCCTTCACCTCCGCCGCCAACAACAACGGGTCGGCGTTCGCCGGGATCTCGGTCAACACCGAGTGGTACAACACCGCACTCGGGCTGGCCATGCTGTTCGGCCGGTTCCTGCCGATCATCTTCGTGCTGGCGCTCGCCGGTTCACTGGCAAAACAGGGCAAGACACCCGAGTCCGTCGGCACGCTGCCGACCTACCGGCCGCAGTTCGTCGGCATGGTCGCCGGCGTCACGGTGATCCTGGTCACCCTGACCTTCCTTCCCATGCTCGCGCTGGGACCCCTCGCCGAAGGAATCCACTGACATGTCCGCACCCACCATCGACACTGTGCCCGCACAGCCGAAACAGCACGCGCCCAGGCGAGTTCAGGGCGGGCTGCTCGACCCGAAGATGCTGTGGAAGTCGATGCCCGACGCGCTGCGCAAGCTCGACCCCCGCACCCTGTGGCGCAATCCCGTCATGTTCATCGTCGAGATCGGCGCCGTCTGGAGCACAGTGCTCGCCGTCATGGAACCGTCCTGGTTCGCGTGGCTGATCGTGGTCTGGCTCTGGCTCACCGTGATCTTCGCCAACCTCGCCGAAGCCGTCGCCGAAGGACGCGGTAAGGCGCAGGCCGAGTCACTGCGTAAGACCAAGACGGCGACGATGGCTCGGCGCCTCGTCGGCTGGGCACCGGGAACACCCGGCCGTGAAGAAGCGGTCGCCGCGCCGCTGTTGCAGCAGGGCGACATCGTGGTGGTCGAGGCGGGCCAGCCGATCCCGGGCGACGGCGATGTCGTGGAAGGCATTGCCTCGGTGGACGAATCGGCGATCACGGGTGAATCCGCACCCGTCATTCGCGAATCGGGCGGTGACCGCTCGGCCGTCACGGGCGGCACCACCGTGCTGTCGGACCGCATCGTCGTGAAGATCACCCAGAAGCAGGGAGAGAGCTTCATCGACCGCATGATCGCGCTCGTGGAGGGCGCCAACCGGCAGAAGACGCCCAACGAGATCGCGCTCAACATCCTGCTGGCCTCGCTGACGATCATCTTCGTGTTCGCCGTCGCGACGCTGCAACCGCTGGCGATCTACTCGAAGGCCAACAATCCGGGAGTCGCGGACTCGTTGGCGCTCAACGGCTACGGTGTCAGCGGCATCGTGATGGTGGCTCTGCTGGTATGCCTCATCCCGACCACGATCGGCGCACTGTTGTCGGCGATCGGCATCGCGGGAATGGACCGCCTGGTGCAACGCAACGTGCTCGCCATGTCGGGCCGCGCGGTGGAGGCCGCCGGCGACGTCAACACCCTGCTGCTCGACAAGACCGGAACCATCACGCTGGGCAACCGGCAGGCCGCGGCCTTCGTGCCGCTGAACGGTGTATCCGGCGAAACCCTCGCCGACGCTGCGCAGCTGTCCAGCCTGGCCGACGAGACGCCGGAGGGCCGCTCGATCGTCGTGTTCGCCAAACGGGAGTACGGTCTGCGGGCCCGCACCGCCGGGGAACTCGATACGGCCCACTGGATCGAATTCAGCGCCACCACAAGGATGTCCGGCGTCGACTTGAAGGACCACAAGCTGCGCAAGGGCGCGGCGAGCACCGTGGCCGAGTGGGTGCGCTCCGAAGGCGGCATCGTGCCGACCCAGCTCGGTGACATCGTCGACGGGATCTCCGCCGCCGGCGGCACGCCGCTGGTCGTCGGACAAGTGCAGGATGGTAGGGCCGAGGTACTCGGTGTCATCCATCTCAAGGACGTCGTCAAGCAGGGCATGCGGGAACGCTTCGACGAGATGCGCCGCATGGGCATCCGCACCGTGATGATCACTGGCGACAACCCGTTGACCGCCAAGGCGATTGCCGACGAGGCCGGCGTCGACGACTTCCTCGCCGAGGCCACGCCGGAAGACAAAATGGCGTTGATCAAGAAGGAGCAGGCCGGCGGCAAGCTCGTCGCGATGACCGGTGACGGCACCAACGACGCACCCGCACTTGCGCAGGCCGACGTCGGCGTCGCGATGAACACCGGAACGTCGGCGGCCAAAGAGGCCGGAAACATGGTCGACCTGGACTCCGATCCCACCAAGCTCATCGAGATCGTCGAGATCGGCAAGCAGTTGCTCATCACCCGCGGTGCGCTGACGACGTTCTCGATCTCCAACGACATCGCCAAGTACTTCGCGATCATCCCCGCGCTGTTCGTGGCGCTGTTCCCGGGCCTGGACCTGTTGAACATCATGCGGCTGCACAGCCCGCAATCGGCGATCCTGTCGGCGGTGATCTTCAACGCCTTGGTCATCATCGCGCTGATTCCGCTGTCGCTGCGCGGAGTACGGTACACGCCGGCCAGTGCGTCAAAGCTGTTGAGCCGCAACCTCTACATCTACGGCCTCGGCGGCATCATCGCCCCTTTCATCGGCATCAAGCTGATCGACCTCGTCGTCCAACTTTTCCCAGGAATGTGACATGAATCTTTCCAATCTCGTTCGTCAGCACTGGGCTGCGTTGCGCGCGCTGCTGGTGCTCACCGTCATCCTCGGCATCGCCTACCCGGTGTTCATCTGGCTCGTGGCGCAGCTCCCGGGCCTGAACGACAAAGCCAACGGATCGCTCATCGAGGAGGATGGAAAACTGTTGGGCAGCAGCCTCATCGGCCAATCGTTCACCGACGCCGACGGCAACGCGCTACCGCAGTACTTTCAGAGCCGACCGTCCGCGGCCGGTGACGGCTACGACCCGATGGCCACCAGCGCGAGCAACCTCGGGCCGGAAAGCATTGTCGATACACCCGTCGGCGGTGCCGACAATCCAACCGAAGCCAAGCCGAGCCTGCTCACCTTGGTCTGCGAACGCAGCGCCACCGTCGGTAAGACCGAAGGTGTGGACGGCACACGGCCGTTCTGCACCGGCGGCGGGGTCGGGGCCGTGCTGTCGGTCATCGGCCCGCGCGATGCGCAGGGCAATGTCGTGCAGCCGACCCGGGTGGTCAGCGTCAACGAGCCGTGTGCCACCACGCAGACGCCGTTCCTCGACACTTACGAAGGTGTGCGCGTCGAGTGTGCGACGCCCGGCGAGGATCACAGCATCGGCCACCTCGTGCCGATCCGCGGCAGCGCGCCGGCCGATCCCGTGGTGCCCGCCGACGCGGTCACCGCAAGCGGAAGCGGCCTGGACCCACACATCTCGATCCCGTACGCCGACCTTCAGGTCAGCCGGGTCGCCACGGCGCGCGGTGTCAGTCCAGAGCAGGTTCGCGAGGTGCTGGCCGCGCACACGGACGGCAGGTTCCTGGGGTTCGTCGGCGAGCCGACGGTCAATGTGCTGCAGCTCAACCTGGACCTCGACCAGAAGTATCCGGCAAAAAGCTGACGTGACCGGTGGATGATGGGGTGGTGACCGACCGGCCGGGCTCCCAGAAAAAGCGTGGCGAGCTGCGCATTTATCTGGGGGCCGCGCCCGGTGTCGGGAAGACGTACGCCATGCTCGGTGAGGCGCACCGACGGCTGGAGCGCGGCACCGACGGGGTCGCCGGGGTGGTGGAGACGCATGGCCGCAAGAAGACCGCCGACCTGATCGAGGGCATCGAGACCGTCGCGCCGAAGCTCATCGACTACCGCGGCAGGCAGTTCGCCGAACTCGACGTCGAGGCGGTGCTGCGGCGCGCACCGCAGGTCGTCCTCGTCGACGAGCTGGCGCACACCAACACCCCGGGCAGTAAGAACGCCAAGCGGTGGCAGGACGTCGAGGAGCTGCTCGAGGCCGGCATCACCGTCATCTCCACCGTCAACGTTCAGCACCTCGAGAGCCTCAACGACGTCGTCACCCAGATCACCGGTATCGAGCAACAGGAGAAGGTGCCCGACGAGATCGTGCGCGCAGCCGACCAGATCGAGCTCGTCGACATCACACCGGAAGCCCTGCGGCGCAGGCTCGCTCACGGCAACGTGTACGCACCCGAACGGGTGGACGCGGCGCTGTCCAACTATTTCCGAAGAGGCAACCTGACAGCGCTGCGCGAACTCGCCCTGCTCTGGCTGGCCGACCAGGTCGACGCCGCGCTGGAGAAGTATCGGCAAGAGAACCAGATCACCGCGACCTGGGAGGCCCGCGAACGCGTCGTCGTCGCAGTCACCGGGGGTGCGGAGTCGGAAACGCTGGTGCGCAGGGCATCTCGCATCGCCTCGAAGTCCAGCGCCGAGCTGATGATCGTGCATGTCGCGCGCGGCGACGGACTGTCGGGTGTCTCGGCACCCCAGATGGGCACCGTGCGGGAGCTGGCCGCCAGCCTCGGTGCGACCCTGCATACCGTCGTCGGTAACGACGTGCCGAGTGCGCTGCTGGATTTCGCCCGTGACGAGAACGCGACACAGCTGGTCCTCGGCACGTCGAGGCGGTCCCGCTGGGCCCGGATGTTCGACGAGGGCATCGGCGCGAGCGTGGTGCAGCAGTCGGGCCCCATCGATGTCCATATGGTGACCCACCCCGAAGCACGTAAAGAGTCGTTGTGGTCACGGATCTCACCGCGTCAGCGTCACCTCACGTCGTGGCTCGCAGCTGCCGTGGTCCCGTCCGCGGTCTGCGCGCTCCTGGTCTTCCTGCTCGACCCGTTTCTGGGCGTGGGCGGCGAGAGTGCGCTGTTTTTCATCGGCGTTCTCGTCGTAGCCCTCCTCGGCGGCGTCGCCCCCGCAGCGCTGTCAGCCGTGCTGTCCGGCGTGCTGCTCAACTTTTTCCTGATCGAACCCCGTCACACATTCACGATCGCTGAACCCGACAACGCGATCACCATAGTGGTCCTGTTGTTCGTCGCCGTTGCTGTTGCTGCACTGGTCGACAATGCCGCCAAACGCGCGCGTGAGGCTCGCCGAGCGTCCCAGGACGCCGAACTGCTGGCGTTGTTCTCGGGGTCGGTGCTGCGCGGCGCCGATCTCGAGGCGCTGCTGGAGCGAGTCCGCGAGACGTATTCGCAACGAGCCGTGAGCTTGCTGCGCGCCAACGCGGGAATCGTCGCGTGTGTCGGCGACAATCCGTGCGTCGATGTCGATTCGGCAGACACCGCAATCGAAGTCGGCGACGACGAATTCTGGATGTTGATGGCCGGACGCAAGCTGGCCGCCCGCGATCGCCGGGTGCTCACCGCCGTGGCGGTGCAAGCGGCGGGGCTGGTACGGCAGCGCGAACTCAGTGCGGAAGCGGGCAAGGCCGAAGCCATCGCCAGGGCCGACGAACTGCGGCGCTCACTGTTGTCCGCCGTCAGTCACGACCTGCGCACTCCCCTGGCCGCGGCCAAGGCGGCCGTTTCGAGTCTGCGCAGCGACGACGTCGACTTCTCCGCCGAGGACACCGCCGAACTGCTGGCAACCATCGAGGAGTCGATCGATCAGCTGACCGCGCTGGTCGGCAACCTGCTGGACTCGTCGCGGCTGGCCGCCGGTGTGCTGAAGCCCGAACTGGGCCCGGTGTATCTAGAAGAAACCGTGCAGCGGGCGATTCTTGGAATCCGCAGGGGAAACACGGGTTTCCGGCGTCGTGGCCTGGACCGGGTCAAGGTCGACATCGCCAGCAGCGGAGCGGGTGCGGTGGCGATCGCCGACGCCGGCCTGCTGGAGCGGGTGCTGGCCAACTTGATCGACAACGCGCTGCGATACGCGCCGGACAGCCCGGTGCGGGTGACCGCAGGGCAGGTCGGCAACCGAGTGCTCATCGCCGTCGTCGACGAAGGCCCCGGCATCCCACGTGGTGCCGAGGAGCAGCTGTTCGCCCCGTTCCAGCGCCTCGGTGACCACGACACCAGCATCGGTGTCGGCCTTGGCCTTTCGGTCGCCCGCGGCTTCGTCGAGGCCATGGGTGGCACGATCTCGGCAACCGACACCCCCGGCGGCGGGCTCACGGTCGAAATCGACTTGGCGGCGGCATGACGACGAAAACCCGGGTGCTGGTCATCGACGATGAACCGCAGATCCTGCGGGCACTACGAATCAACCTGTCGGTGCGCGGATACGAGGTGTTCACCGCCGCCAGCGGCACGGAGGCACTGAAACAGGCCGCCGATCACAAACCCGACGTCATCGTGCTGGACCTCGGACTGCCCGACATGTCGGGCATCGACGTGCTCGGCGGGCTGCGCGGATGGCTGACCGCACCGGTGATCGTGCTGTCAGCCAGGACCGACTCATCGGACAAGGTCGAGGCGCTGGACGCAGGCGCCGACGACTATGTCACCAAACCCTTTGGCATGGACGAGTTCCTGGCCCGGCTTCGAGCGGCAGTGCGGCGAGCCGCGGCATCCTCGGAAGTCGACGAACCCGTGATCGAGACGTCGTCGTTCACGGTCGACCTGGCCGCCAAGAAGGTGACCAAGAACAACACCGAGGTGCACCTCACCCCGACCGAGTGGGGCATGCTCGAGATGCTGGTGCGCAATCGCGGCAAACTCGTCGGCCGAGAAGAACTGCTCAAAGAGGTGTGGGGTCCGGCCTACGCGAAGGAAACCCATTATCTGCGTGTGTATCTGGCGGCGCTACGGCGCAAGCTTGAAGACGATCCGTCGCATCCCGTGCACCTGCTGACCGAAGCCGGGATGGGCTACCGCTTCCAGCAATGACTACGCAGCTGACAGGCGTGGCCGCAGGCGCTCGACGTCGATGTCGGCGCCGCGCGCAAGATCATCGATCAGGGTTCGCGCGTGTATTGCGAGCGCATCGACGTCGACGCCGTACAGGGCAGGGCGGACTACCTCGTCGAGGCGGTCCGCGGCCCGACTCAAGACACCCGCGGCACCGGCTGTGTTGCCACGCTGTATGTGCGTGATGCCCACGGCGAGCTGCGCCAGCCCCTGCCACATCCCGCGCTCGTCGTCGGGTCCGTTCTTCCATGCCGCCTCGAGCACCTCGTGGGCGTGAAACGCCAGCCCCTGATCCAGCAGTTCTTGGGCGTAGGTCAACGAATCGGCCGGGGAAAGATCCAGATCGTCGGGTATCCGCGCGACGCCCCGGCTGCCGTGCGGTAACGGACGGCCGAGCGCGTCACGGGGTCGGCTGTTGCGGGCATTGCCGAACTCGTCGCGGTCGCGGTCCACCACACCCATCCTGACAGGTTCGGGATCAGTCGGGTTGCGTGCGGCGCTCGGCAAGAGCGGCCAACCGCCACGTGCATTCGCGGTTGCGGGGAAAGGCCGCCGCCAACGCCAGCCGACGCGGAATCAGGTTGAGGGGGCCACCGACCGGCACCTCGGCCATCTCGATGCGGCATCCGTCGGAGGTGTCGTGGAGGCGCAGCGTGATCCGCGCCATTCCGAACGGCCGGGTGCGGGCCAGCAGCACGAGTTCCTCCATCGGCGTGCAGGATTCGACCTCGGTTTCGTCGTTGATGGCCACCGGCCATACCCCGATGGTGTGGTGGATCTTGCTGCCGACCGCCGGCCAGTTCGGCTCGACAGCGCGCATCCGGCTGTTGCCGACCACCCATTGCGAGTAGGTCCAGCCGTCGGCGATCACGTCCCACACCTGCTGGCGGGTGGCGGTGGTGTCACGTTTGACAGTCAACGAGCTGTCGACTGCGGCGGGTCCGGTCATGACCACGCGCTTACCCGGTCGCGACGGCCTCAAACGCCCGCGGTCTCCTCCGCCAGGGCGATCAGCTTCCTGCGGACCAGGTCGGGACGCTCGTCGACGATGAAGTGGGTGGCATCAACGGTCTCCAGCGTGTAATCGTCGGCATTTGCGGTCTCCGGCGACACCATGGACGAGGTGACCGCACGGTCGCGCGTTCCAAACAGCACACGGATCGGCACCGTCGCCCGCCGGGTCTCGGGATTCCTTGCACTGCGCGGTATTTCACGGGTCAGGAACGTGCGGTAGGTGTCTCTGCCCGCCCGCGCGCACACCGGGTCGCGGAATCGATCGGCGAACAGTTGCTTCGTCTCGGGATCCATCTCGGACCCGATGGCGAGGATCACCTTCTCCACGTAATTCGTGCGTTGTTGAACGAAGATGCCGAAGGTCGCCAGCGGTATCTGGTAATCGAATCGCCAGATGTGCGGCAGCACCGTCTTCGGCGATTGCCAGGGATGGGCCATATTCATCGCGAGATATCCATCGAAGCGCTCGGGTTCCCGCAAAATCATGCGGTAACCGACATAGGCCCCCCAGTCGTGGGCGACCAGCAGGACGCGGGGCAAACCCAGCGCGTCGAGCAGGGCAAGCACGTCGGTGGCGACGTCCTCCTTGGCCCACCGATGCGGCGGCGGACCGGACCAGCCGTATCCGGGCAGGTCGGGCGCGATGATTCGCAGCCCGGGCGGCGGATCGGCCAGCAGGTCGCGCCATTCGTAGTGGTGCTGCGGCCATCCGTGCAAACAGACGACGGGACGGCCGTCCGCCGGGCCGGCCTCGGTGACGTGAAAGCGCACCCCGTTTGCATCGACGAACGACCGGCGCACACCTTCGATCCTCGGCGGTTCGGCAGTCATGAATCCGACTCTAGAGAACCCGTCGCGCGCTACGGTGCGGGATATGGCCGGGTATCGCGAACTCTTCGACGCCAGCATCTCTGATCCTGCGACCTTCTGGGCGGACGCTGCCAGAGCCGTCACCTGGACCCGCGAGCCGCAGCAGATCCTCGACGACTCCAATCCGCCGTTCTACCGGTGGTTTCCCGATGCCGAGATGAATACATGCGCCAATGCGTTGGACCGTCACGTCGAGGGCGGCCGCGCCGACCAGCCGGCGCTGATCTACGACTCCCCGGTGACAGGGTCGAAGCGCACCTACACCTACGGCGAGCTCCTCGACGAGACGGCGCGATTCGCCGGTGCGCTGCGTGCACTCGGGGTGGGTAAGGGCGACCGCGTGGTGATCTACATGCCGATGATCCCCGAAGCGGTGATCGCGATGCTGGCGTGCGCTCGCCTTGGCGCGGTGCACTCGGTGGTGTTCGGCGGGTTCGCGCCCCATGAGCTGGCCACCCGCATCGACGATGCGCGACCGACCGTCGTCGTATCCGCATCCTGCGGCATCGAACCGACCCGGACAGTCGAGTACAAACCCATGCTCGACGCCGCACTGGAGATGTCTGAGCACCCACCCCGCAACTGCGTGATCGTGCAGCGCGACGGTCACCGTTGCGAGCTGACACTTGACCGCGACATCGACTGGCAGGACCTTACCGGCGCAGATCCCGTCGATCCGGTGCCGGTCGCCGCCACCGATCCGCTGTATGTGCTGTACACGTCCGGTACGACCGGCAAGCCCAAGGGCATCGTCCGTGACAACGGCGGACACGCGGTGGCCCTGTTGTGGAGCATGCGCAATATCTACGACATCGCGCCGGGGGAGGTCTTCTGGGCGGCTTCCGACGTCGGCTGGGTGGTCGGTCACTCCTACATCGTGTACGGACCGCTCATGCTCGGTGCGACGACCGTGCTCTACGAGGGCAAGCCGATCGGCACGCCCGACCCGGGCGCGTTCTGGCGGGTCGCGTCGGAACACGGTGTCAAGGCGCTGTTTTCGGCGCCGACCGCGCTGCGGGCCATCCGCAAAGAGGATCCCGACGGCGCACACATCGACCACTACGACCTGTCCGGCATGAAATATCTGTTCCAGGCGGGCGAACGTCTCGATCCTGATACGTATGCGTGGGCATCGGAGAAGCTAGGTGTGCCCGTCGTCGATCACTGGTGGCAGACCGAAACAGGGTGGGCGATCGCCGCCAACCCGATGGGCCTGGAATCCATGCCGATCAAGCCGGGCTCGCCAACAGTGCCGATGCCGGGCTACGACGTGCGCATCCTTCACGTCGACGGCTCCCCTTGCGACCCCGGCGAGGAGGGTGCGATCTGCATCAGATTGCCGCTGCCGCCGGGCACCCTTCCAACACTGTGGGGCGATGACGACCGCTACGAAGCGTCCTATCTCTGTGAGCACCCCGGCTACTACCTCACCGGCGACGGCGGCTACCTCGACGAGGATGGCTATCTGTTTGTGATGGGGCGCATCGACGATGTGATCAACGTTGCCGGACACCGCTTGTCGACGGGTTCGATCGAAGCCGTGCTGGCGACGCATCCCGCCGTGGCCGAATGCGCCGTGATCGGCGTCGCCGACGAGATCAAGGGGCAGGTGCCGCGGGGGTTTGTCGTTCTGACCTCGGGTGCGTCCGGGGAGGGCCTGGCCGACGAACTCGTCAAGTTGGTGCGCGACGAGATCGGAGCGGTGGCGTGCTTCAAGCAGGTCGATACCGTCTCCGCGCTGCCCAAGACCCGGTCGGGCAAGATCCTGCGTAAGACCATGCGCGGTATCGCTCATGGCAAAGATGAACCGGTGCCGTCGACCATCGAGGATCCGACGGTGCTCGACGCACTGAAACCCGTTCTGCGGGACTAGGACTTATTGCGCAGGCGTGTAAGACGCGTAATTCACACGTTCGCTAGCGGCGGCCCGCCAGACGCCGCTTGAACACCTCGTCGAACTGGCGGTACGTGCTGCGCAATTCGTGGCCGGGCCAGTCCTCGGCCTCCAGCTCGGCGGGCAGCAGCGGGTCGAGTTGTAGATGCCGGACGACGGTGATGGACAGCGCGAACTGATAGATGAAGTCGTCGGCATCGACCGCTTCGACGTCGAGCTCGTCGCGCATCGCCACCGTCAGCCTTCGCGCATCGGCCGTCCAATCATCAAGACTGAAAAGGGATCTCACGGTCTCGGCCGCAATATCGGTGGCAGCACCGTGAAAGTGCACACATTGGCGGTCGAGCACGGCGCGCAGCGTCGGCAACCGCTTTGGGTCCAGGTTGTCCGGGCGGATCCAGACTCCTTCGCGCAACTCGGCGAGGTGCAGCCCTGTCGCGGATTTGCGCAGTGCGAGACGATCAGCCGCCGAACGGCGGTCCAGCGAGACCACCGCCAACTCCCAGGTGCCGTCCCACGGTAACGCGGTGTCGTCGTAGCGGGCCGCCTCGTCCACCCGTTGCCGACGCTCGAGCAACGGCCCGGCCAGCGCATAGATCCCGTCGTCACCGGTGAGCTCACCGTTGGACACCATGCGCCACAAGCAGGTGCGCGTAGCGCCGTCACTGATGCCGAACAGCGAAGCGATCCCGACGAGTTCGCCCACCGTCAGGCGCGGTTCGTCGGCCCCAAGGAGCGCTGTCGCCAGCACGGACCGGGCGCTCAGGGTGCGGTCGCCGATCAGGTCGGCGACTCGAGCGCGAGAGGCTGTCGGCACCTAGGACTCCAGCCAGGGCTCACGCCAACTGGGGTATCCGGCAACGAGTTTGGACACCGATGGCGGACCCCACGATCCGACCACGTAGGTCTGCAGTTCAGGGGGCGACTCGATCAGCGGCTGGACGATGCGCCAGGTCTCCTCGACACCGTCCTCACGCGCGAATTGGGCGGAGTCGCCGCGCATGGCATCGAACAGCAGCCGCTCGTAGGGTTCGGGCGCCTCACCGAGCTCCTTGGCGAATGTCAGCGACAGATCGACGCATCGGGTGGTGTTCGCACCGGGTTCTTTGGCCTGGATGATCAGGTCGGTACCCGGGTTCGGATCGATCCGCAGCACCAGTTGGTTGGGGTCGGGCCGCTCCGGCATGACTGCGAGCTTGGGCGGACGCTTGAAGAACACCCGAATCTCGGTGGCCCGCACCGGAAGTGCCTTGCCGGCGCGAATGAAGAACGGCACCCCGGCCCATCGCCAGTTGTCGATCTCGAGCTTCAACGCGGCGAATGTTTCCGTTTGGGAGTCCGGCCGCACCCCCTTGATGGACCGATATCCGTCGTACTGGCCGCGGATGTAGTGCGCCGGATCAATCGACGGGATCGCACGAAAAACCTCCGCCCGCTTGTCGCGAAGCCCGTCGGCACCCGCACAACTCGGCGGTTCGGAGGCGAATAGTCCGATGAGCTGAAGCAGGTGGTTCTGCACCACGTCACGCAGCGCGCCGACCGGATCGTAGAAGCTGCCCCGATCCTCCACGCCGAAGTTCTCGGCCATGGTGATTTGCACGCATTGGATGCGGTCGCGATTCCACAGCGGTTCGAACACCGAATTGGCGAAGCGCAGAAACATGATGTCCATCGCCGGTTCCTTGCCGAGGAAGTGATCGATGCGGAAGATCTGCCACTCCTCGAGCACGCTGCGCAGTTGTGCGTTCAGGGCACGGGCCGATTCCAGGTCATGGCCGAACGGTTTCTCCACCACCACGCGCGCTCGATCGGTGAGGTTGGCGTGCGCCAGGCCTTCGACGACCATCCCGAACAACGACGGCGGGATCTCGAGATAAAACACCGGTGTGTGCTTGCCCTCGACCGCCCGGGCCACCTTCTCATAGGTGTTCGCATCGGCGAAGTCGCCCGACACCATCGAAAGGCGTTGCGCGAAACGGGCGAACACCTCCTCGTCGATCGTCTCGCCCGCGGTCTCGATCGAACTGCGCGCATGGTCGCGCAGCGTCGCCTCGGACCATTCGTCAAGCGCGACACCGACGATCGGGCAGTCCAACAACTTGCGCCGTTCGAGCCGGTAAAGCGACCGGAAGGTCATCTTTCTGGCGAGGTCTCCGGTGATGCCGAAGATCACCAGTACGTCCGCTGGGGTGGTCGCCGGTGACGTCATGATGTCTAGTTCTTCTTCTCGGCGTGACCGCCGAATTCGCTGCGCATGGCCGACAACAGCTTGTCGGTGAACTCGCCGAGGTCCCGCGAGGAGAACCGTTCGAACAGCGACGTGGTGATCACCGGGGCGGGGACCCCCTCGTCGACCGCGGCCAGCACCGTCCAGCGCCCCTCGCCGGAATCCGAGACCCGACCGGTGAAGTCGTCGAGTTCGGGTGAACGCGCGAGCGCATCGGCGGTGAGATCGACCAGCCACGAACCGACCACCGACCCGCGGCGCCAGACTTCGGCGACCTCACCGACGTCGATCGAGTACTGGTAGGCCCACGGATCGCGCAGTGGGGTGGTTTCCGCGTCGACCGTGCGGTCGATCTTGCCAGCATCGGCGTGCTTGATGATGCTCAGCCCCTCGGCGATGGCGGCCATCATCCCGTACTCCACCCCGTTGTGCACCATCTTCACGAAATGCCCTGCGCCGCTTGGCCCGCAATGCAGATAGCCGTCTTGCGCGGTGCCGTCGGTGCGGGTGCGGCTGGGAGTCGGCTCGGCACAGCCCTCCCCCGGCGCGATGGTCTTGAAGATCGGATCGAGCCGCGACACCACTTCCTTCTCGCCGCCGATCATCAGGCTGTAGCCACGTTCGAGACCCCACACCCCGCCGCTGGTTCCGCAGTCGACGTAGTGGATGTTCTTGGTCAGCAGGCTCTTGGCGCGGGTGATGTCGTCTCGGTAGTAGGAGTTGCCGCCGTCGATCACCGCGTCGCCGGGTTCCAGGAGATCCACCAACTGTTCCAGGGTGGAGTCCACCACCGCGGCGGGCAGCATCAGCCACACCGCGCGCGGCGTCTCGAGCTTCTGTACGAAATCGCTCAGCGAGTCCGCACCCGTGGCGCCCTCGCCGGCCAACTCGGTCACCGCATCGGCGTTCATGTCGTAGACCACGCACCGGTGCCCGTCGCGCATGAGCCGTCGTACCAAATTGGCACCCATCCGGCCGAGCCCGACCATTCCCAGTTGCATTGGCGAATCCGTTGCCATGTCTCTCCTAGTAATCGTGGTCTCCCACGATGTTAACGCTATCTCACGATTTGATTGACACGTAGCACTATCAATGTGATACTCCCGTGGTATGGCCACTCCGACACGGGCGTCGGTCGCCGACGATGTCACCGTCGTCCGCCGCATCCTGGCGCACATCGACGCGGGCACGACCGACGAAGGTGACGCCTGGCGTGAACCCGTCGAAAATTATGTGAACCCAACCCGATTCGTCGAAGAACTCGAGGTGCTGCGCTCCTACCCGAGCGTCTATCTGCCGTCGGCGGCGCTTCCCAACCCCGGCGATCACGTCGAGCGGGTCAGCTTCGGCGTACCGCTGTTCGCGGTGCGCGGCCGCGACGGCACCGCGCGGGTGTTCCGCAACTCGTGCCGGCACCGAGGCATGGCGCTCGTCGAAGGGCCGGGCTGTGCGCAGGCACTGGTGTGCCGCTATCACGGCTGGACCTACCGTCTCGACGGCGCGCTGTCGCACGTGCCCCACGCCGATGCCTTTCCCGGCCTAAACGTGTCCGCCCGCGGACTGGTCGAGGTCGAGAGCCGAGAGGTCGACGGGTTGATCGTGATCGGCCCGCTGGGGACACCGCACCCCCAGGCGGACGCCGCGATGGCGGCGTTGGCCGACGGCAGCCCGTGGCGGGATAAGTTGGTGCACTCGACGCGGCTCGTCGCGGTGCGGCCGGCGTTGCGCGCGATGAACTGGAAGGTCCTCGTCGAGCAGTTCCTCGAGGGCTACCACATTCGCACCACCCACAAGAACACCTTCTACCCCATCCAGTACGACGACCTCAACGTCGTCGAATCGTTCGGGCCGAACACCCGAGTCACATTCCCCTACAGGAACATCGAACGCCTGCGTGACCGTCCCGAGTCGACGTGGGAGGTCGGGCACCGCGTGACGTACGTATACCACCTGTTCCCGAATGTCATGGTGGCGACGTTCCCGAGCCAGGTGCTGGTGATCACGATCGACCCGATCGACATCGACCACACCACGGTCACGATCTACGCCATGGTTACTCCGGACGTGATACGGCGCGCGGCAGCCGATCCCGAGACCTCCCAGGACGCGCGAAACCTGCTGAACGAAGGCGGCATCGAGGACAACGACATGTCGGAAGGCGTACAACTGGGCCTGCACGCCGGGGCCAACACCTTCGTCGAGTTCGGCACCCACGAAAGCGCGATCGGCCTCTTCCACGCCACGCTCGACGACCGGTTGGCGAGAATTCGATGACCACCTACGAGCACCTGCTCTACGAACAACGCGGACCGGTCACCGTCATCACCATCAACCGGCCCGAGCGGATGAATGCCATTGGCCCCCAGACTCATCGCGAGCTCATCGACGCGTGGGAGCGCTTCCGCACCGATGACGACGCCCTCGTCGGCGTCCTCACCGGCGCTGGCGACACCGCGTTCTGCGCGGGCGGCGACCTCAAGGCCGCACAGGCCGGTGAGCTGCCGATCGACGCGAGCCCCGACGACGGGGTCCTCGGCCCGTCACGCTGGACCCACGTCTACAAGCCGACGATCGCCGCGGTCAACGGCGTCGCCTATGCCGGCGGTCTGGAGTGGGCGTGCTGGACGGACCTCGCGATCGCCGACGAGCACGCCACCTTCGGCGTCACCTGCCGCCGCTGGAACATCGGGCTGGCCGACGGCGGCACCCAGCGCCTCACTCGCATCCTGGGCTACCGCCGCGCGATCGACCTCATCATCACCGGCCGCGTCGTCGAAGCCGTCGAGGCCGAACGCATCGGCCTCGTCAACCGGGTGGTGCCGAGCGGCACCTGCTTGCAGCACGCTCTCGAACTCGCCGAGACGATTGCGGCGCTCCCCCAACCCGCGCTGCGCACCGACCTCGAGGCCGCGCGCACCGGACAGGGCCGTCCGTTGGACGACGGCTTGCGCATCGAAGCGGAATGCTTCGGCCGGTCCATCTACGCCGCGGAAACCGTCGAGGGGTTGCGACGGTTCAACGACCGCGACCATCCCGACCTCGCGCCGTCGACATCCAGCTGACAGCGGCGACTTCGGTCACTTATTTGGCCGGGAAGTAGGTCAGCGAACCTAACCTCGGTTACGGTTTTGATGTGGCAACTCCGACTGTGCCTTTCGACTACGCCGCGAAGCAGGCGTCCGATTCGCTACAGGCGAGGTACTTCCGCGGTGCGCTGGCCGATCAGCGGGCGCTGACCGCCGCCGAGCTCATCAGGCAGACCCGGAAACTGGATGCCATGTCCACCCGCTCGGATGCGTTGGCTATCAGCCGGCTGCGTCGAGACATCCGCGCCAACGAAACCGAACTCCGCGATCTGGACCGCATGATCGCCGCCCTCGACCACCGCTTCGCCGCGATCTGGGCTAGCCAGTCATAGCGACAAGCCGGCGATCGACAGCGCGATGCCGTCGAGAATGTCGTGCTCGCTGACCACCAGTTCGTTGATTCCCGCGCGGTCGCCGAGTGCGTTGGCCAGCTCCTCGACGATGATCGCGCCACCGCCGATGACATCCACCCTGCCCTCGTGCATCGGACCCAACGCGGTGCGCTGCGCGCGCGTCATCGCGATCAGCTCGTCGCACACGGGCAACAAATCGTCGAAACCGACGCGGGACAAGTGAATCGCCTCGGAATCGTAGGTCGCCATCTTGTGCGCCAGTGCCGCCACGGTCGTCATGGTGCCGGCCACCCCGACCCATGTGCGCGCGCGTTCGACGGGCACCACGCCGAACGCCTGCCCCAACCCATCGCGGACGACCTCGCGTGCCGCGGCGACCTCCGCGGGGGTCGGCGGGTCGGAATGCAGGCACCGCTCGGTGAGCCGCACGCAGCCGATGTCGGCCGAGAAGCCAGCCTCGACATCGCGCACTCCGAGCACCACTTCGGTGGATCCGCCGCCGAGGTCGACGACGACGAAAGGGCCGTCGGCCGTGTCCAATTCGTTGACCGCACCGCGGAACGACAGCTCAGCCTCCTCGGTCCCGGTGATCACCTCGGCGACAGCACCCGGCACCACAGCGCCGAGAACCTCCGCGGTCATCGCGAAGAACACGTCGCGGTTCGACGCATCGCGCGTCGCGGAGGTGGCGACCATCCGCACCGTCGGCACGTCATACGTACGCAACAGTTCGGCGTAGTCCGTGAGCGCTGCCCTGGTGCGGTCCAGTGCCTCAGAAGCGAATTGCCCTGTGGCGTCGACCCCTTGGCCCAACCTGACGATCCGCATCTCGCGATGCACATCCACCAACTTGCCGTCGTCGGTGTCGGCGATCAGCAGCCGAATCGAATTCGTGCCGCAGTCGATGGCGCCAACCCTAGTCATACGCTCCACGTCTCCCGTTCCAGAATTCCCGCCATCGCCGGCTCGACGGCCAGCACCGCCAACGCCTCGTCGCCGAATGGGTTGACACCCGGCCCCTTGGCCAGCGAGTGGGCGATCACCACGTGTAGGCACTTCACCCGATCAGGCATGCCGCCACCGGAAAACGTTGTGCCCAAAGGTTCTATCGCATCCCGCTCGGCAAGGTACGACTCGTGCGCCTTGCGATACGCGACGGCGAGTTCCGGGTCCTCCTGCAGACGCTCGGTCATCTCCCGCATCAAACCCGACGATTCGAGCCGGCTGGCCGCGGCGGTCAACGCGGGGTGGGTCAGGTAGTACAGCGTCGGAAAGGGTGTGCCGTCGGGCAGTTTCGGCGCCGTCTTGACGACGCCGGGCTCGCCATTGGGGCACCGGTAGACGATCTCGAGGACACCGCGGGGTTCTCGACCCAGCTGCGCCGCGACCGCCTCCAGATCCGCCGGGTCAACCACCGGGAGGGGGCGCGTTGTTCGGCGGTGCGGGCGCAGGAGGCACGGGCGCCGGTGCCGGCGCGACACCGTAAGGCTTCTCGGCGATGGTGCCCCATAGCGCGGTGTACCAGGGCTGGTCGGGGTTGACGGTGGCCGGTTCCACGCCGGGCATCGTCGGCACCGCACTGCCGGGCGGAAGCTGCACCTGGTACGGGATCTCGCCGGGCATCACGAATCCGAGGCGTTCACGCGCCTGCGCGGCGATGAACACCGGGTCAGCCAGCTTGACCTTCTGCTGTTCCAGGTCGGCGATCTGCGCGCGCAGTTGTTCCTCGGTGGCCTTGAGTTGTTTCATCTCGGTACGCTGCCCGAAATAGGTGCGCACCGGCCCCGCGATGGTCAGCGTCAGCACGCAGATCACCGCGGCCAGGATGGCGGCACGCCGCGCCGCGGACCCGAACCGTTGCTCGGACTGCTGCTCCGCGGCCACCACAATGGATTTGCGGATCGAGTCGGCGGCGTCTTTCGGTTCGGCGGCTTGCGCCTCGGGCACCGGCCGCGGCTCGGTGATTCGTGGCTCGCGACGTACGGGCGACGTGCTCCGCGGACGGCCCCGCGATGCCTCGGACTTACCCGACTTCCCAGGTCGAGAAGTCGGGGATCGCCGCTTGGGGTCGGGCCGCTTCGCTTCTGGCACGGGCTATTTGGCTCCGGTATCCGCTCTTCGCGCAAGCGGCTCATCGCCCACCGAATAGCGCGGGAAGGCCAGATCGCCCGCGTACCGGGCGGCGTCGCCGAGGGTCTCCTCGATGCGAAGCAGCTGGTTGTACTTGGCGACGCGCTCGCTGCGCGCCGGTGCGCCGGTCTTGATCTGACCACTGCCAACTGCGACCGCAAGGTCGGCGATCGTGGTGTCCTCGGTTTCGCCGCTGCGGTGGCTCATCATCGTGCGGTAGCCGCTGTTGTGTGCGAGCGCGACGGCGTCCAGCGTCTCGGTGAGCGTGCCGATCTGGTTGACCTTCACCAAAAGTGCGTTGGCCGCACCTCGTTCGATGCCGTCCTCCAGACGCTCGGGGTTGGTGACGAACAGATCGTCGCCGACGAGCTGGATGCGGTCACCGATCGCGGCGGTCAGGGCCACCCAGCCGTCCCAGTCGTCCTCCGACAGCGGGTCCTCGATCGACACCAGCGGATACGAATCGAGGAGGCCGGCATAGAACTCGATCATCTGCATGTCGGTCCGGGTTTCCTTCTCGAACTTGTAACCCGTTCCCTCGGTGAAGAATTCGGTCGCGGCGACGTCGAGCGCCAGCGCCACGTCGGATCCGGCCTTGTAGCCGGCGCCCTCGATGGCCGTCAAGATCAGGTCCAGCGCGGCCTTGGTCCCCGCGACGTCGGGAGCGAACCCGCCCTCGTCGCCGAGGCCGGTGGACAGACCCTGCTTCTTGAGCACCGACTTCAGCGAGTGGTACACCTCGGTGCCCCACCGCAGCGCTTCCTTGAAGCTGGCGGCGCCGATCGGGGCCACCATGAACTCCTGGACGTCGACGCCGGTGTCGGCATGCGCGCCGCCGTTGAGGATGTTCATCATCGGCACCGGCAGGATGTGGGCGTTCGGCCCCCCCAGGTACCGAAAGAGGGGTAGAGCGGCACTATCTGCCGCGGCCTTCGACACAGCCAGCGACACGCCGAGGATCGCGTTGGCGCCGAGGCGGGACTTGTCGGGGGTGCCGTCGAGATCCAGCAGGGCCTGGTCGACGAGCCGCTGATCGTCGGCGCTGAGCCCGATGACGGCGGGAGCGATCTCGTCCAGCACCGCCTCGACCGCCTTTTCGACGCCCTTGCCGCCGTAGCGGGAGCCGCCGTCGCGCAGCTCGACCGCCTCGTGTTCACCGGTGGAGGCACCCGACGGCACCGCCGCCCTCGCGAAGGTGCCGTCCAGCAGGGCCACCTCGACCTCGACCGTCGGGTTGCCGCGGGAGTCGAGGATCTCGCGGGCTCCGACCTGCTCGATGATGGGCACTTGCGCCTCCGTGGTCTTGGGAATGGGTTCCTGACGTGGATGAGCCTAGAGGTTGCGCCGAGAACCGGCGTGTTTAGAGGGGGTGTCCGTTGGCGTAGGCCGTCGCCCAGTCGCGCACAGTGCGGGCGTACTGGTCGGAATGGTTGTAGGCCCGCAGGGCGTCCATCCAGCCCCGGGGTGTGGCCAGGTCCTTGCCCCGCCAGCACAGGTAACCGGCCGCCGACAGCGCGGCGTCGTCGAAGTTGTCCGGGCTGATGACCCCGTCGTTGTTGGCGTCGACGCCGTAGAGCTTCCAGGTGTCGGGGATGAACTGCATCGGGCCCATCGCGCGGGCGTGGACCGACTCCAGGTCCTGTTCCTTATCGTGGCTGACGCCCTCGCTGTCGAAGATCTCGAGGTTTCCGTTGGTGCCGTCCAGGCGGACACCACGGATCGGCGGGGTGACGTCACCGTTCTGGGCGATCGTCGCGCCGCGGAATGTGCCGTGGTGGCTCTCCACCTCGCCGATACCCGCCAGCGTCGTCCACTCCAGGTGGCAGTCGGGGTTCTCCACCTCGGCAACCCGGGCCGCATAGGCGTAGGCCTCCAGAGCCGCAATGGGCATCCCCAGCGCAGGGGCACGTTCGGCAGCCCATTGCCGCAGCTGATCGGCGGGACGCCCGTCGGCGTGGGTATCGATTTTGGGCACAGCGTCGCCCGCTGGCGGTGGCACCCCCTCCGGAATCGGGGTGCCCACCTGCCATGAACAGCTCGAAGCCATTATCAGCGCTGTCGCTCCTAATACCGCGACCGCTCGCAGCCAACGCACGCGCGACACCAAACTCCCTCAAACCAACCTCGGTCATGCCATCGTCCCACGCGCTCAGGGCATGGTGGGAAGGCGCGGCCGACGCCTCTTACGCCGAATCCCAGTTAACCGGGATCATCGCGATTCGACGACCACCTCTTGATCTTCCAGTTCACCGTCATTCTCGCCACCGCCGTCGTCGTCCGAGGCGCCGGCGGGCACCGGCACGGGCACTTCAGCCGGTTCAGGCTCAGGGTCTGCGGCGGGCCAGTGTGCTCGCCACTCCCGCTCGGTGACGTCGCCGAGCGACGCGACGTCGAGTTCCTCGGGCACGTCCGCCCCGCGCCGGTCCGCGGCGACCGCGAGTTCGGTCGTGCGGACAGTGTCCATGAACTCCAACACCGACGCACGCAATGCGCTCTCGGTGTCGACGTGTGGGGCCACGCTGACCGATGTCACGGATTGCGGAATCAGGTCGGCGGGCACCCCGGCCGCGATCGCCCGCTCGAGCACCTTCTGCGCCAAGGCCAGTGCGGGTTGCCCGGTCGGCACGTTGTCCATCGCGGAGCGGACGCCCTTTTTCGACCGCTCCAGGGATTTGCGTTCTTCCCACTGCGCGAGCTGATCCTCCAGCGAGATCTCCTCGCCAGCGAGCACCGCGGGCACGCGGTTGACGAGCTTGCGGATAAGGGAGTCCGCCACGTCGTCGATCGAGAACGGGCGCTCGGGTGCGTCCTCGGCGATGCGGGCGTGAAAAAGCACCTGCAACAACACATCTCCGAGTTCGTCGCGCAACTCGTCTGCGTTGCCGCTGCGCACCGCGTCGAAGACCTCGTAGGTCTCCTCGAGTAGGTAGCGACGCAGCGAATCGTGGGTCTGCTGCGATTCCCAGGGGCCCGAGGTGCGCAGTTTGTCCATCATTGCCACGGCATCCACCAGCCGCTCACCTGGCGAGGCGCTGGGCGCCTCGATGAGTCGGTCGCCGGCAGCCAGTCGCGCCTTGACCGCGGGGTGCTCCCGATCTGACGACAGCAGAACTGGCGCATCTTCGCCGGCGTACGCGGGCCTGGCCGCGGGCAGCGACCACGGCACCCGCACCGGCATCTCCTCGGTGTACTGCACGTCTCCGGCAAGCAGATCGATCGCCTCGACAGGCACCAATGAAGGGCGGCGCGGATCGACCAAAACGACGGTCATCGGCTCGACCCCCTCATGCGTTCTGTGAGACCGCTGATCTCGGTTATACCAACATTGACAGACTCGACGGTCTGGTGAGACTCGATGGCGCTCGGCTGCGGCGATGGCCGCCCCGCCCGGAGGCGGAGCGGCCATCGTGTCACATTTCGTGCCTTAGGACTCCGTGTCGATCAGGCCGGGATCACCCAGTGACCCGGCGCCTTGTCGAAGAACGGGTTGACGATCCCGTTCACCGTCGGCATCTTCTTCAGCTGGCCGGGCGGAATGTTGAAGAACGGATTCGGAACGCCGTTGATGAACGCCGCATTCTTCAGCTGTCCCGGCGGAATGTGACCGACCGGCAGCCTGAAGTAGTAATCCACCTCAGGGAACTGCACACTCGGCAGATTCACATCGGGAACGTTGACCGCAGGCAGGTTCACATCGGGAACGTTCACGGCCGGCACATTCACATCAGGAACGTTGACCGCAGGCACGTTCACATCGGGAACGTGCGGAATACCCGGGACGGGAATCGGCGGCTGCGGCACGGCGTGCGCGAGCCCTGCGCCCAGGCCGAGCGCGCCGAGTCCGAGTGCACCGGTCATCGTGGTGGTTATTGCCATCTTCTTGAAGTTCATATCGACTCCTTCGCCTTGCTATCGCGCGACCGCACCAACCAGCTCGGTGGTAATCGCGTGATGTGTCGGTTTAGGAAATTGCGCGACCGCCTCTGTCTAGCGATCTCGCCGCCCTCGGTATAGACGACAATGCAACACCTTGACCCCCCGACATGTATGTCGGATCGGCCTTCCCGTGCGTTAACAGTGCCTGCCGATCCAAAGTCGCTGTGCAGCAACGAAACGCCGCGGCGACCAGGGGTTTAGACCGTCGAAATCGAGCCAGAAATCACGTCGACGCTGCCCTGTGGCTTCCCGTCCAGGGCCAGGAGCAGGTCGGCGACCATCTGTACCAGTTCGAGGTCACGGATCCGCGGCGCGGCGACACCGCCACCCGCACGGGGTATGGGTACCTGCACCGTCGACGTCGTCGCGCGGTACGCCGCACTCGGGTAGAGCCGCTTGAGCCGCAGCTGCTGAGAATCCACCAACTGCAACGGCGACAGCTTGAGCGTGGCTTCCGACACCGTGCTCATTTCGGTGACCCCGTAATGCCGGCACAGCAGTCGCAGCCGGGCCACCGCGATCAAGCGACGCGCGGGTTCGGGCAGCGGGCCGTACCGGTCGACGAGCTCTTCAATGACGGAGCTCACTGCGTCCTCATCGGCCGCCGCCGCCAGCCTGCGGTAGGCCTCCAACCGCAATCGGTCGCTGCCGATGTAGTCCGGCGGCAGATGGGCGTCGACCGGCAGATCGATCCGCACATCCTTCGGTTCCTCCGGCGCCAGAACCGTTTTCCCATCCGCTGCGGCGCGGTAGGCCTCGACGGCCTCGCCGACCAGCCGCACGTATAGGTCGAAACCGACGCCAGCGACGTGACCGGACTGCTCAGCACCGAGAACGTTTCCGGCACCGCGGATTTCGAGGTCCTTCAGCGCCACCGCCATTCCGGCGCCGAGTTCGTTGTTCTGCGCGATCGTCGCCAGCCTGTCATATGCGGTCTCGGTGAGCGGAACCTCGGGCGGATAAAGGAAATACGCATAACCGCGTTCACGGCTGCGGCCCACCCGTCCTCGCAGCTGGTGCAATTGCGACAGGCCGAATGTGTCGGCCCGCTCGACGATCAGCGTGTTGGCGTTGGAGATGTCCAGGCCCGTCTCGACGATCGTGGTGCACACGAGGATGTCGAACTCGCGGTTCCAGAAGCCCTCAACGGTCCTCTCCAGCTGCTCCTCGGGCATCTGGCCGTGCGCGACGGCGACGCGGGCCTCGGGGACCAACGCGCGCACCTTCGCCGCGGCCTGGTCGATCGAGCGCACCCGGTTGTGGATGTAAAAAGCCTGCCCGTCGCGCAGCATCTCGCGCCGTAGCGCCGCAGCGACCTGCTTGTCGTCCTGCGGGCCGACGTACGTCAGCACCGGATAGCGCTCCTCGGGCGGGGTGAGGATCGTCGACATCTCCCTGATGCCGGCAAGGCTCATCTCCAGTGTGCGCGGAATCGGGGTGGCGCTCATGGTCAGCACGTCGACGTGGGTGCGCATCGACTTGATGTGCTCCTTGTGCTCGACGCCGAACCGCTGCTCCTCGTCGACCACGACCAGGCCGAGGTCCTTCCACATCACGCCCGTCTGTAACAGCCGGTGGGTGCCGATCACGATGTCGACCGAGCCGTCCTTCATGCCCTCGAGCACCGCCCGCGATTCGGCGGGATCGGTGAACCGGGACAGGCCCTTCACGGTGACCGGGAAACCGGCCATGCGCTGGGTGAACGTCTGCAGATGCTGGTCGGCCAGCAGCGTCGTCGGCACCAGCACCGCGACCTGCTTGCCGTCCTGGACCGCCTTGAACGCCGCCCGCACCGCGATCTCGGTCTTGCCGTAGCCGACGTCACCACAGATCACCCGGTCCATCGGGACGGGCTTCTCCATGTCGCCCTTGACCTCGGTGATGGCGGTGAGCTGGTCGACGGTCTCGGTGAACCCGAACGCGTCCTCCATCTCGGCCTGCCACGGGGTGTCGGGGGCGAACGCGTGACCGGCCGAGGCCTGCCGCTTGGCGTACAGCGATACCAGCTCGGCGGCGATCTCGCGCACCGCGCGTCGGGCCTTCGTCTTCGTGTTCGTCCAGTCGCTGCCGCCGAGCTTGCTCAAGGTCGGCGACTCACCGCCGACGTAGCGCGACAGCTGATCCAGCGAGTCCATCGGCACGTACAACCGGTCCGAGCCGCCGCCCCGTTTCGACGACGCATATTCGAGCACCAGATACTCGCGCCGGGCGCCGCCGACCACCCGCTCGGTCATCTCGACGAACCGGCCGATGCCGTGCTGGTCGTGCACCACCAGATCGCCCGCGGTCAGCGCCAGCGGATCGACGACATTGCGCCGCTTGGCGGCCAACCGCTTGCCCTCGGTGGCAGCGACCCGGTTGCCCGTCAGATCGGTCTCGGTGATCACCACCAGATTGGCGCCCGGGATCACGACACCGTCGTGCAGCGGCCCCTTGAGCACATTGACGATCCCGTCCTTCAGATCCTCGCCCGGCTCCAAACAGACTGCCGCCGTGTCGGATTCGCGCAATTGTTCGACAATGCGGTGCGCGGTGCCGGTGCCGGGCGCGACGACGGCGGCATGCCCGCCGGTGAGGACGTGGGCGCGCAGCATCGCAAAGATCTCTGTGACATTGCTCTGCTGTCCTCGCGCCGACGGCGCCGGACGGATGTCGATCTCGAGTGCCGACTCGTCGGACAGCTGGCTCAGCGTCCACCACGGGTGGCCGCCGTCGCGGGCCGCCGAGCGCGCGTCATCCAACTCGATGAAGCCCGACGCCCCCATCGCCTCGAGGTCGATCGGTGCATCACCGCCGACCGCCGCCGTCGACCACGAGGCCTCCAGGAACTCGCGGCCCGTCTTGATCAAGTCGGCCGCGCGGGTGCGGACCTTCTCCGGGTCGCAGATCAGCACCGGGGTGCCCGCCGGCAGATGCGCGGTCAGCGTCGCCAAGTCGGTGGGGCGCAACAGCGGCAGCAGCGCCTCCATCCCGTCGACGGGGATGCCCTCGGACAGCTTGGCGAGCATGTCGGGCACGCTGCCGGTCACGGTGTTGTCGATCACCGGGTGCTCGGCGGCCAGCTCGAAGGCCCGGATGCGGACGTCGTCGGTCAGCAGCACCTCGCGGCAGGGCACGGCGATGAGCACGTCAACATCGATCTCGGGGATGGAGCGCTGATCGGCGACGGAGAACATCCGCATCTCGGAGACCTCGTCACCCCAGAACTCGATGCGCACCGGGTGCTCGGCGGTCGGCGGGAACACGTCGAGGATGCCGCCGCGCACCGCGAACTCGCCGCGTTTGCCGACCATGTCGACGCGGGTGTAGGCCAGATCAACCAGCCGGGCGATCACTTGATCGAATGTCGCCTCCGAGCCGACGGTCAGTGTCACCGGCTCGATCTCGGCCACGTCGGGGGCCATCGGCTGCAACAGCGACCGGGTGGTCGTGACGACGACCTGCAGCGGCGGGCCGAGGCGTTCGTCGTCCGGGTGCGAAAGCCGGCGCAGCAGCATCAGGCGTGCACCGACGGTGTCGACGCCCGGAGACAGCCGCTCGTGCGGCAGCGTTTCCCAGGACGGGAACAGGGCGACGGCGTCGCCGAATACGCCGCGCAGTTCGGCGGTCAGGTCGTCGGCTTCGCGCCCGGTCGCGGTGACGACGAGCAGCGGGCCCGCCGAGGCGAGTGCGCTCGCGACATACGCCCGCGCGCTGGCGGGTCCGACCATGGCGAGATCGGCGGGTTTGTCGGCGGCGCGGTCGGCGATCTTCTGAAGCGAAGGATCCCGTAGTGCCAGGTCGACAACTCCGGCGATCGGGGTCTGGACATGGTTGATCCCCGATGCGGTCATGATGCCTCCATCGTAGGCACAGCGATTTCGGTGTCGCTGGTCGCGCTCACCGCGACTCAGTACACCGAAACCGCCCTATTCGTCGAGCAGTGGCGGGTCGTTCTCGAGATGCATCAACCCGTTCCAGCAGAGGTTGACCAGGTGCGCGGCCACGACCTCTTTCTTGGGCTCGCGCACATCCAGCCACCACTGCGCCGTCATCGAGACGGAGCCGACCAGGGCCTGCGCGTACAACGGCGCCATCTCGGCGTCCAGCCCGCGGCGGGAGAAGTCGCCCGCCAGGATCGAGGACACCTGGTTGACGGCCTCGTTGAGCAGCGTCGAGTAGGTGCTGCCCGACGAGATCGAGGCCGGGGAGTCGCGTATGAGGATGCGGAACCCGTCGGTGCGCTCGTCCACGTAGGTCAGCAGTGCCAGCGCCACCCGCTCGATGCGCAGCCGGGACCGGTTGTTGGTCATCTTCGTCAGAGATGACGTGATGCGGTCCAGCAGCGCGGACATCTCGCGGTCGACCACCACTGCGTACAGCCCTTCCTTGCCGCCGAAGTGCTCGTAGACGACCGGTTTGGAGACGTTGGCGCGCTGCGCGATCTCTTCGATCGAGGTGCCCTCGTAGCCGCGCTCGGCGAACAATGACCTCGCGATGTCGATGAGCTGATGCCGCCGCTCCGCACCGGTCATCCTGGCGCGGGGCGTGCGCATGTTGCTATCGGGGCCGTCGGGCTTAGCGGGCACTGCCACGGCTTTCAGGGTATGCCCTTCGACTAACATCACGGGTTGATCGATCCGTCGTGGTGTAATCGGCAGCACCTCTGATTTTGGTTCAGATAGTTCAGGTTCGAGTCCTGGCGACGGAGCACTTGCGCGGCGAAAGTGCGCAAACTGGCCAAGGAAGACGGCGTGTCGCCCGCAGACACGCACGTTCGCGGGGAAGGGAAACCCTATGACCCAGGGGCCCACTGATTCGGCCGTCGTCGTCTTGGCGGCAGGCGCAGGCACCCGGATGCGCTCCGCAACCCCGAAAATGCTGCATGAGATCGCCGGCCGCAGCATGCTGTCGCACGCGCTGCACGCCGTCGCCGACGCGACCCCGCAGCACCTCATCGTCGTCGTCGGCAAGGACCGCGACCTGGTGGTGCCCGCAGTCGACAAGCTGGCAGCCGACCTCGGCCGCGGCATCGACATCGCGGTGCAGGAAGAGCAGCTGGGCACCGGGCACGCCGTCGCGTGCGGCCTGACCGCGCTGCCCGTCGGCTTCACCGGCACTGTCGTCGTCACCTTGAGCGACGTACCGCTGCTGGACGCCGGCACGCTCGCCGACCTGATCGCAGTGCACAGTGCCGAATCCGCCGCCGCGACGGTGGTGACGACGACGCTGCCCGACCCCAAGGGTTACGGCCGCATCCTGCGCACCCAGGACGGCGAGGTCATCGGCATCGTCGAACAGGCCGACGCCACCCCGTCGCAGCTGGCCATCACCGAGGTCAACGCCGGCGTCTACGCCTTCGACACCACCGCGTTGCGGTCGGCACTCGGCCGTCTGCGGTCGGACAACGCGCAGCATGAGCAGTACCTGACCGACGTCATCTCGATCCTGCGGTCCGACGGCCACGTGGTGCGAGCCAAGCACGTCGACGACTCAATGCTGGTCGCCGGCGTCAACGACCGGGTGCAGCTGGCCACGCTGGGCGCCGAAATGAACCGGCGCATCGTGACCGCGCACCAGCGCGCCGGGGTGACGATCACCGATCCGGCCTCCACCTGGATCGACGTCGACGTGACCATCGGACCCGACACCGTCGTCTACCCCGGCAGTCAACTGCTCGGGTCGACCCACATCGGCGCGAACTGCCAGATCGGCCCGGACACCACGCTGACGGACGTCACAGTCGGCGACGAGGCGATGGTGGTGCGCACCCACGGCAGTCAATCGGCGATCGGTGGTGGGGCAGCCGTCGGCCCGTTCGCGTACCTGCGACCCGGCACCGTGTTGGGCGCCGACGGCAAGCTCGGCGCGTTCGTCGAGACGAAGAACTCGACCATCGGGGCGGGTACGAAGGTGCCGCACCTGACCTACGTCGGCGACGCCGATATCGGCGAGCACAGCAACATCGGCGCATCCAGCGTGTTCGTCAACTACGACGGCGAGAACAAGAGCCGCACGACGATCGGCTCCCACGTACGTACCGGATCCGACACGATGTTCGTCGCGCCGGTCACCATCGGTGACGGCGCCTACACCGGCGCGGGCACCGTGGTGCGCGAGGACGTGCCGCCGGGCGCACTGGCGGTGTCGGCGGGGCCACAGCGAAACGTCGAGGGCTGGGTGGCGCGTAAGCGACCCGGATCGGCTTCGGCCGCCGCAGCGGCGGCGGCATTGGGCTCAGCCGAGGGCGCATCCAGTCCATCTGGCGAACAGCCCAGCCAGGACGACGCCACAAAGCCGTGAGCCGGTTGCCAGGTGTTCGGGATTTGGCAACCCGTACGATTGAGCCGATATCGTCCCCGAGCAATGAGGGCACTGTGGGCACCGAGTGGACCGACAACCGCAAAAATCTGATGCTGTTCTCGGGTCGCGCGCACCCCGAACTGGCTGAACAGGTCGCCAAAGAGCTCGACGTCCACGTCACGGCGCAGACCGCCCGCGATTTCGCGAACGGCGAGATCTTCGTCCGCTTCGACGAGTCGGTTCGCGGTTGCGACGCCTTCGTACTGCAGTCGCACCCCGCGCCGTTGAACCAGTGGCTGATGGAACAGCTGCTGATGATCGACGCGCTCAAGCGTGGCAGCGCCAAGCGCATCACGGCGATCTTGCCGTTCTACCCCTACGCCCGCCAGGACAAGAAGCATCGCGGCCGCGAGCCGATCTCCGCGCGGTTGGTCGCCGACCTGCTCAAGACCGCGGGTGCGAACCGGATCCTGACGGTCGACCTGCACACCGATCAGATCCAGGGCTTCTTCGACGGCCCCGTCGACCACATGCGGGCGCAGAAGCTGCTGACCGGCTACATCGCCGAGAACTACTCCGACCACGACATGGTCGTGGTCTCCCCCGACTCGGGCCGCGTGCGTGTCGCCGAGAAGTGGGCCGACTCACTGGGCGGCGTTCCCCTCGCCTTCATTCACAAGACCCGCGACCCGCTGGTGCCCAACCAGGTGAAGTCCAACCGCGTCGTCGGCGACGTGAAGGGCAAGACCTGCATCCTCACCGACGACATGATCGACACCGGCGGCACCATCGCCGGCGCGGTGAACCTGCTGCGCGCCGACGGTGCCAGCGACGTCATCATCGCCGCGACGCACGGCGTGCTGAGCGATCCCGCCGCGCAACGGCTCGCGGACTGCGGTGCACGCGAGGTCATCGTCACCAACACGCTGCCGATCGATGAGGAAAAACGCTTCCCGCAGCTGACCGTGCTATCGATCGCACCGCTGCTGGCCAACACCATTCGCGCGGTGTTCGACAACGGTTCCGTCACCAGCCTTTTCGACGGGTCCGCGTAGTGCCAGAGGGAACCATCTATCACAACCCGAAGTGCAGCACCTCCCGTAAGACGCTGGAGTTGTTGCGGGACAACGGCATCGAGCCGACGGTGGTGCAGTACCTCAAGACCCCACCGACCCGCGCCGAGCTCGCAAAGATGATCAAGGACGCCGGCATCGACGTGCGCACCGCGGTGCGTAAGCGTGAATCTCTTTACGGAGAACTGAATCTCGCCGATGCCACCGACGACGAACTGCTCGACGCGATGGCCGAGAACCCGATCCTGATCGAGCGGCCGTTCGTCGTCACCACGAAGGGCACCCGACTGGCCCGGCCTATCGACGCGGTGCGCGAGATTCTGTGAGGGTTCGCCACCGCGTGGTAGCCGCCGCGCTGGCGGTTCTCGCCGCGTCGGGTTGTGCGCCGAAACCGCCTGACTACCAGTCGCTTTTGTCGACGACGCCGACGACGGCCACGACCACTTCGTCGGGCGACGAGGCGCAGGTGCCCATCGCGACCTACTTGGAACAGAAGGGCGTCGTCGGAGAGCCCATTCCGGCGGACAAGCTCACCGACCTCACGGTGACGTATCCGACACCACCGGGCTGGAAGCCGTTCTTCAACTCGAATCTGTCGCCGGGCACGCGGGTGATCGCCAAGGGCACGACCTATCCGATGGCGATGGTGATCGTCTTCAAGCTCAACGGTGACTTCGATGTCAAGGAAGCCATCGGGCACGGCTACGTCGACGCCGAGATGTCGGAGAACTTCAAGCGCCTCAACGCGTCGATGGACGACTTCAAGGGCTTCCCGTCGGCCATGATCGAGGGCAGCTACGACCTCAACGGCGCGCGGATGCACACCTACAACCGGATCGTCATCGCGACCGGTGCACCGCCGGCCAACAATCGGTACCTCATCCAGTTCACGGTGACGGGCTACGCGGACAAGGCCGTTGAAGAGGCGCCCGATATCGAGGCGATCATCCGGGGCTTCAACGTCGCAGTGCCGAAGGCTCCCCCGAAGTAGGGCCCACACGAAGTAGGGGACCGTTCACGTTCGGCGAACCCACCGGTTGGATGGCGCCGCTAGGGTGGGCGCCATGAGTCAATGGACCGCCGCCGACCTGCCGTCCTTCGCCGGACGGACCGTCATCGTCACCGGAGCCAACAGCGGCCTGGGCCTGATCACCGCCCGTGAACTGGCCCGCGTCGGGGCCAAGACGATTCTCGCCGTGCGCAACACGGCCAAGGGCGACGAGGCCGCGCGATCCATCACCGGCGATGTCGAGGTGCGCAAGCTCGACCTGCAGGACCTCGCATCGGTGCGCGCGTTCGCCGACGGGGTCGACAACGTCGACGTGCTCGTGAACAACGCGGGCATCATGGCGGTCCCCTTCGCGCTGACCGTCGACGGGTTCGAGAGCCAGATCGGTACCAACCACCTCGGCCATTTCGCCCTGACGAACCTGCTGCTGCCCAAGATCACCGACCGCGTGGTGACCGTGTCCTCCGGCATGCATCTGATCGGCCAGATCAACCTCAAGGACCTGAACTGGAAGGCGCGGCCCTACTCGCCGTGGCGGGCCTACGGCCAGTCCAAGCTCGCCAATCTCCTGTTCACCAGCGAGTTGCAGAAGCGACTCGACGGGGCGGGGTCACCGCTGAAGGCGCACGCCGCCCACCCCGGTTATTCGGCGACAAACCTGCAGGGCAACACCGGACGCAAGCTGGGCGACGCGTTGATGACGTTCGGCAACAAGCTGGCGACCGACGCCGACTTCGGCGCCCGTCAGACGCTGTACGCGGTGGCCGAAGACCTGCCGGGCAATACATTCGTCGGGCCGCAGTTCGCGATGTGGGGTCCGACCGGGCCCACCCCGCTGCGCAGCCCGCTGGCTCGCGACGCCGAGAAGGCCGCTGGGCTGTGGGAGCTGTCCGAGCAGCTCACGGACACCAAGTTCGGGCTCTGATTTGGGGTTGAGCTGCGGCTGCGGCTACCCTGGCTGCTAATCACGGCGAGGGTGGGCAGCCACCGTTATCGACGCGAACCATCTAGAGGTTCCCTGGCCGTGCTCGACACGACACAGGAGTTGAACCCAATGGCCAAGAACGCGCCGAACAACATCGCCGCAGCAATCCGCACGGAAACCGGCAAGGGTGCGTCGCGCCGCGCGCGCCGCAACGGCAAGGTACCCACCGTCCTCTACGGCCACGGCAGCGAACCGCAGCACCTCGAGCTCAATGCCCACGACTTCGCCGCGGTGCTGCGCCACGCCGGCACCAACGCGGTGCTCACCCTCGACATCGAGGGCTCCGAGCAGCTCGCGCTGACCAAGGCGCTGACCCTGCACCCGATCCGCCGCAACATCACGCACGCCGACCTGCTGGTCGTGCGCCGCGGCGAGAAGGTCACCGTCGAGGTCAACGTCATTGTCGAGGGCGAAGCGGCGCCGGGCACGCTGGTCACCCAGGACAGCAACAGCATCGAGATCGAGGCCGACGTGCAGTCGATCCCGGAAAACCTCACCGTCTCGGTCGAGGGCGCCGAGATCGGCACCCAGTTCGCCGCGAGCGCGATCCCGCTGCCCGACGGTGTTTCGCTGGTCTCCGATCCCGAATTGCTCGTCGTCAACGTCGTCGCCGCCCCGACCGAGGAAGACCTCGAGGCCGAGGGCGCTGGCGAAGCCGCCGAGGGTGAAGCGGCCGAAGGCGAAGCCGCCGAGGGCGAAGCGGCCGAGGGCGAGGGCGAAGCCGGCGAGGCACCCGCCGCGGAGTCCGAGTAGCACGCGATGGCCGAACCCCAACTTGTGGTCGGCCTCGGCAACCCCGGTCCGCAGTACGCCACCACGCGGCATAACCTCGGCTTCCTCGTCGCCGACATCCTCGCCGATCGCATCGGCTCGGGTTTCAAGGTGCACAAGAAGTCGGGGGCCGAGGTGGTCACCGGTCAGCTCGCCGGCCGTCCGGTGGTGCTCGCCAAGCCGCGCTGCTACATGAACGAGTCCGGGCGTCAGGTCGCGCCGCTGGCCAAGTTCTATTCGGTGGCGCCCGCCGACATCATCGTCATCCACGACGAGCTCGACATCGACTTCGGCCGCATCCGGCTGAAGTTCGGTGGCGGGGTCGCCGGGCACAACGGCCTGCGATCGGTGGGCTCGTCCCTGGGCTCCAACGACTTTCAGCGTGTCCGCATCGGAATCGGTCGCCCGCCCGGCCGGATGGAGGGCGCAGCGTTCGTGCTCGGCACGTTCACCTCGGCGGAGTGGAAAGAGGTGCCGACGATCTGCGAGCAGGCCGCCGACGCCACCGAACTGCTGATCTCCCAGGGGTTGGAGCCGGCGCAGAACACCGTGCACGCCTGGGGCTAGCGTCAGCCGTGCGTCTGACCCGCCAGCGTCGTGATCGGCGCCTCGGAGGTGAGTCGGTTGGCCACGAATTGTGCTGCCTGCGTCGTCAATCCGGCCTGCACGTACAGGCTGTGCGCGGGCCTGTCGTCACCACCGGAGCACACCGGATCGGCCCCGTTGCACAGGTCGATGGTCTTGTATCCGTACTGCGGGCTCAGCGACGTCAGCGGGCCGCCGAGCAACCGGATGGACGGGTTGCCGAACACAGCGACCGCGGCGACGTGATCGGCGGCGGCCGGCGGTAACAGGTTGGTGAAGCCGAGCGTCGGCTGGTTGGCGATCGCAAGCGCATCGATCACCGCGGCACCCTGCGAGAAGCCGCCGAGCACGATCTTGGTGTCGGGGCAGGTCGCGACGGTGTTCTGGACGAATGCGCTGGCGTCGTTGGCGCCGTCGGCAGCGCGGAGGAAGTCGTACGAGGCCGGGTAGTTGACTGCGTACACGTCCACCGACTGCCCCGGCACCAACGGTCGCAGCGCATCGACGAACGCGTCGCCGACCCGCCCTATGCCCGCCGGCTCACCGGTGCCGCGCGCGAAGACGACCTGAACATCGGCGCACTCGGCGGGCTGCGCCGAGGCGACGCCCGTCGGGCCCGCCGGAAGCAATGCCGGTGCGACGAGCGTTACACCCGAAACCATCAGTGCCGCAACACCCAACAGTAAACCGCGCGTGACCCCTCGGCTGATCTTCATACCGGGCCAAACGCCGTCGAGCGGCGAATCTATTCCGTCTAGCGAAATCAGAGTCCGCTGATGCCGCTGTCGACCACCTTGATCTGCTTGTGCGGGAAACGTCGCTCGGCGTACTCCTTTGCCACCGAGTTCGGCAGGACGTAGAGCGTCTCCTTCTTCTCCTGCAGTGGTTTGAGGACCAGATCCATGAAGCCCTTGCGGTCATCGAGGTACGGCTCGATGACGTCCTCTCCGGCCGGACACACCGCCAGGCAATAGGCCGCCTTGTAGTTGGCCTTGAAGGACAGGCTCTGCCACATCGAGGCGTTCTCGGAATCGCTGACTCGCGAACGGAAATCGGCCGCGTCTTCACTGTCGGCGATGGTCTGCACCCAGTCGGTGAATCCGCCCATGAACTCGCGGTAGTTGTGGGTGGAGCACGCGAAGAAGTCGAACTCCCCGTCCTTCTTGATGGCACCGACCGGGCAGGCCGCGACACAGAGCTTGCATTCCAGGCACGGCGAATAGTCAAGCGGCTCACCGTAACTGCTGACCGGCGCGGCCACAAGCACCGTGCCGAGAAGGATGAAGTTGCCGAACTTCGGGTGAATCACGTTGCGGTGGATGCCCATCACGCCGAGGCCGGAGGCTACCGCGACAGGTTTGTGCGCCACCACCCAGATGCGACCGGGGAACCGGTCCATCTCCATGGGAAACGACATCGACGGATTGATGGCGCGGTAGCCGGCATCTTGCAGCGCGCGGGTGATGCGGTGCGCGGCCTCGTTCATGATCTCGCCGCTGCGGTGGAACTCCTGATTGGCGACGCTGCGCGCGGTGGAGCGGACGTTGTCGCGGTTCATCTTGACGACCAGGGAGATGTAACTTGCGACGCCGGGCAAGGCCTCGTCGACATGTTCACGTTCGGAGGCGAGGTCGGGGTTGTCGACGCTGGCGAACGCGACGTCGTCGACGCCCGCATCGAGACAGACCTGACGTAGCCAGTCGGCGTCGATGACGCCTGGCTTCTCGGTTTTGCGTGCCCGCACCTTGCGCACTGTCGGGTGGTCGGCGAGCCGAGCGGAGACTCTGTCGGTCATGCTAGGTATAGTACACAATACTCAGATGTTCGGTAGCCGTAAGAAGGCTGAACCGCCGCGTAAAGAAACCGTTCAGACGACGCTTTCGCATCGCGAACGGGCGTACACCGGAAGCATGTCCAACAGCCACAACGGCGTACTGAGGTGTGCCTGGCATCAGCTTCTCGACGGTGATCGACGGTGGGGATCAATCGACGTGCGCCCCGACCGGTTCGGCGTGACGCGCTATCGACTGGTCGTGTATCCGCCGGGCATCAGCCGAACCGAGCGACGCCGCCTCCGCGTCGCCCGGGGCTGGCCCCTGTGGGGTGTGGCGGCCTGGATCATCGCCGAGATCTATCTGGTCGGTGCCCTCGATCCGTGGATAGCGCTCGCGCTTTCGATCGGTGTCACGCTCGGGCTGGGTCTCATCGCTTCGGCGCTGGCGGGACCATTGCGCACCCAGGTCCGCACCATGACCGCCGCGGTTTTGGTCGGCCGACCGGATCTGGGATCGACCGCGGAGCGGGACATGATTCAGCGCTTGGGCGCGCGGTTGATCAGAGCCGACGAGGGCCTCGCCGACGCGGCGTTGAGCGCGGCCGAACACGAGTCGATCTGGTGGGCCGTCTACGACGAGATGGCGCCGGCACTGGCTGATTCGACGCTGCGCGAACCTGGGCGGAGCGCGTGATGATCGAACTGCTTCAGGTGCTCACCCTGATGTTGGTCCCCGTCGCGTATTTCCTCACGATCAGGACGATCATCGGCCGTCAGAATCGAATCGCGGAAGAAACTGGTCGATGCCAGCGTCGGACGCGGATCACAGAAACGAGTTCTCCGCGCTGAGTCCGCGTTCGGGGAAAGCGCCCAGCGCGAAAGTCTCGGCGTTGCCCAGCCCGACTCCACCCCCGACGGGGTCCTCGACGCGCACCAGCAGATCGCGCAGCTGATGGAGTTCGCGCGCCTTCTCGGGTTTGTCACAGTCGGTGACGTGGTTGCCCTCGACCCTGAGATCGCCCACCCATTGGCCGTACACCCAGTCGTTCCAGCCGTAATAGCCCGCGGTGCCGAGGTGAAAGCCGCCCGGCCCGGCCGCGGTGATGGTCAGCGGACGCTTGGACCCGTCGGCATCGATGAGGGTGATTGTGCCGTGGGTGAAGCGGCGGTTGTCATCCTGAAAGTGCATGTCCTGTTCGACGGACACGAACCTGTGCGATGTCCCGTCGTCGCCCTGTTGCTCTGCCTGACAACGGATCTCGAGAAAACCATCGCCGCGCTCCTCCTGATACATGACGAACAGCGAGTACGTCGACCCGTCCTGCGGGTCATGGTCATCGGCAGCCACGTCATGAACATCTGCTTGATCTTGCGGCCACCGCGGGGCAGCCCCGGAATCGGCTTGCCGACCCCGGGCCGCAGTCCCCATGAGTGGTCGCGGATCGAAATCCACTTGTCCGCTTCGATTTCGGTGCGCTCGCCGTCCAGCTCCACCCATCCGGACGCGACTCCGATCTGGTGGTAGCGCAACACGTTGTGCGTGACGCGGTAGCCGTCCGGGCTGCGGTCAGGCCAAGGATCCTCCAGCGCGGTATCGAAAGTTCCGCGCAGCTCGACGTCGAATGCGATGGGGGCGTGCTCGGTTCTCTCCAGACTCACCCGGACGGCGCGCAACGGCTCCACCACGCGGTAGGCGATCGGGCCCACCTGGGTGCCCGCCGGATCTGACGACAACCGGCGCCCGGCCCGCACCGTCCACTGCTCGGTGCCTCGGCATACGCCGGCCGCTCCGTCGAAGACGCCGCGGTTGGTGTACTTGCCGACACCGAGCACGACCTGCAGCGAGTTGTCGCGGGCGTGGGCGATCGTCCAGATTTTCTCGGTCCATGAGGGATCCGACTGGCTGACCGTGGCAAAGGTATCGACGATCTGATGGGTGAGCAGTTCGTCTTCGGGTACCAAGGCGCCGTAGTTCGTCGTCAGCACAATGACTGCCTTTCAGAGGTTCCATCCGAACAGGGAAACCGAAGTACTTCGCCATATCGGTTCCGCCCCGTCCGGGACTTAACATTGGCGCCAACGGTGTCTCGGCTCATCGAGCCGCACCGGAGCTCGAAACAGCGCTAGTGTGACATTTGGACCATTAGATGTAAAGGACACGACCGTGGCTGCTCGCCCCACCGTCGACGCGGATCCGTCGACGCGGCGACGGATCCTCGCCGCCACCTTCGTCGTGCTCGCCAGGGATGGCAGACGCAAGTTGCAGCTCTCGGACGTAGCGGCCGAGGCCAAGGTGTCGCGTCCGACGCTCTACCGCCATTTCGGCTCCAAGGACGGACTGCTCGAGGCGTTCGGCCGGTACGAGCAGGACAACTTCGACGCCGGTATCGCCGCCGCGGTCGCGGGCCTCGACGGCTCCGACCGTCTCGACGCCGCGTTGCAATTCATCGTGGAATTCCAGAGCACGTACTCGCTGGGGTCGCTTGCCGACATCGAACCAGAGCATGTGCTGCAACAGATGAAGCGGGTGCTGCCGGTCATCCACGAGCGCATCGCTCGCATCATCCCCGGCGACGACAGCGACGTCGCCGCGGCCGCCGTCGTGCGAATAGCGGTCTGTCACTACGTGATCGGGGGTGGCACCCCCGATCAGTTCCTCGCCGAACTTCGTCACGCAGCGGGGGTCGGCCCGTCGCGGCGGCGGCTGTCGCGGGTGGTCAACGGCTAGTAGCGCTGGGCGACTGACGTCCGGAACCGTCACGTCGTATTACGCATGGTGCTCCAAACGTAAAGCTCGAAGTCTTTACATACTGCGGGTGCTATGTAAATCTTTTCCGCATGGCTGGGATCACGCTCGTCCAACGCGACCTCGCTGCCGCCCGGTCGCAGCTGCAGAAGTGGTGCGAGCACAAGTTCGGAGATGACGCGGTCGTATCGGAACTGGTTGCAGCGAACCGGGCCGGCGGATTCTCCAGCGAGAGCCTGATGTTCTCCGCGACGGTCGACGGCGAGACACATGACTACATCATCAGGATTCCGCCCGCCGGCGGTGGCATCTTCCGCGAATACGACCTGGGCGCCCAAACCCTGACGCAGGAACTGCTCCACGAATACGGCGTCCCGACGCCTTCGCCGATCTACTACGAGCCCGACCGGACCTGGATCGGCTCGAAGTTCATGGTGATGCCCCGCATCGTCGGACACACGCCATCGGATTTCACCTATGCCGTCAAGGGGTGGCTGCGGGATGCCGGGCCCGACGTCCAGCGCCGCGTGCACGATTCGTTTCTCGAGACGTTGGTGCGGCTGACGGCGGTGCCGGTGAGCGAGGCGTCGTGGCTGTCGCGGCCCGCAGGTGTCGGCATCTCCGCCGAAATCGGTTGGTGGCTGGAATATGTGCGGTGGGGCACCGACAATCAGGTCCCCGACCTGATGACCGAGGCGTTCACCTGGCTGCGCCGCGGACAGCCCGAGGATGGTGGCGCACTGAGCGTCTGCTGGGGTGACGCGCGGCCGTCGAACGGCATCTTCGACGATGTGGGCCAGATGGTCGGTGCACTGGACTGGGAGCAGGCCTGCCTGTGTCCGGTCGAGACGGACTTCGGGTGGTGGTTGGCCTCGCGCAAGCAGATGCTGGAGGTCAACGGGATCGATGCCGACCCCGAACTGCCGGGCTTCGACAGCTGCGCCGCGGTGGTCCGCCGATTCGAAGAGATGATCGGCCGCGAACTCGAAAACCTGGGCTGGCACGAGGTCTTCGCGATGGTGCGCATGGGCTGCTGCATCGTGCGCATGCAGTCGCTGCTGCGCCGCAACGGACAGGCCGACCATTTCCTCACTCGCGCGCCGATCCTGCCCGCGTGGACGGTCGACGCGATCCGCTCCTAGTCGCCCGTGCGGCGCGCGTACGCCCGCAACGCGAACGGGGCGATCACCGCGGTGATCGCCAGCGACCACAGGATCGTCGCGAGTATCGGGTGATGCAGCGGTAGTTGTGCCTCCGGCGGGGCGGGCGGACCGTTGCCCCACAGCTCCCGCACCGCCTGGGTCAGCGACGACACCGGATTCCACTCGGCGATGACACGGAGCCAGCGCGGCATGGGCTCAGTCGGCGCGAAGGTGTTGGCCAGGAACGTGATTGGAAAAAGAACGGTGAACATCACGCCGTTGACCGCTTCGACCGAGCGCATCAGCGAGCCGATCAGGATGCCGAACCAGATCATCCCGAAGCCGAATACGAGGATCAGCGCGAAGGCGAGCACCGCGTCGACGAAGCCGCCGCGGATCCGCCATCCGATGCACAGCCCCGTCACCGCCATCACCACGACACCGATCGACGAGTGCAGCAGGCTGGCGATGCTCCGTCCGATCAACACCGCCGACCGTCGAATCGGCAGCGATCGGAACCGGTCGATGATGCCCTTCTCGACATCGGCGGTGATTCCGGTGGACACCACGAACGCGGTGAACACGATGGTCTGCGCCTGGATGCCGGGGAGCAGGAACTCGCGGTAGGACGCGCTGCCGGCGGTGGCGATCGACGCGCCGAACACGAACGCGAACAGCAGCACGAACATGATGGGCTGCACCGTGACGTCGCTCAACATCTCGGGCATCCGCTTGGTGTGGATCATGTTGCGCTTGACCATGATCCACGACTGCTCGGCGATGTTCGTCTGGCGGATCCGGGGCCGTTCCAGGGTGTCGCGCTTCTCGCTCTCGGTGGTGGTCATGCGCTGACCTCCTCGGTCTCGTCGCCCTCGACGCGATGGCCGGTCAGGGACAGGAACACGTCGTCCAGGCTGGGCCGGGACAGGCCGATGTCGTCGACCTCGATCGCGCGCTCCTGCAGCCAGCCCGCGACCCGGGTCAGGTCGGCGATGCCGTTGGCCGCCGCGGTGAGTTGCCGTGCACCAACGTCGACGTGGACCTCGGCGCCGGTACGCGCGATGAGCTCCCGCGCCGCGGGCAGGTCGGTGGCGTGCGAGACGGTGACGACCAGGCTGGCATTGCCGGCCTGCTCTTTGAGTTGCAGCGGCGTGCCCTGCGCGATGATCCGGCCGTGATTGACGACGACGATGTCGTCGGCGAGTTGGTCGGCCTCCTCGAGGTACTGCGTGGTGAGCAGCAGTGTCGTGCCCTCGGCGACGAGGCCGCGCAGCATCTCCCACAGCTCGCTGCGACTACGCGGATCCAGACCCGTGGTCGGCTCGTCGAGGAACAGCACCGGCGGTGACGCGATCAAGCTGACCGCGAGGTCGAGCCGTCGCCGCATGCCGCCGGAGTACCCGCGGACCGGCCGGTCGGCGGCATCGGCGATCGAAAACTGTTCCAACAGTTGATTTCCCAGGCGTTCGAGGTCGCGACGACCGATGCCGTAGAGACCGCCGATCATCCGGATGTTCTCGCGGCCGGTCAGCAGCTCGTCGACGGTGGCGACCTGTCCGGTGAGGCCCATGTTGCGGCGCACCATGTCCGGTTGCTCGCGGATGTCGTATCCCGCCACCCGCGCGGTTCCGCTGGTGGGGACCGTCAGCGTCGTCATCATCCGGACCGTGGTGGTCTTACCCGCACCGTTGGGACCGAGCAGGCCCAGCACCGTGCCGGGCGGCACCACGAAGCTGACGCCGTCGACAGCTGGTCGTTCGGAGGCGTTGTCACCGAATTTCTTCACGAGGTCGATCGCCTCGATGGCCGGAGAGGTCATGGGCCAACCGTAGCGACGAGCTCCGACGCGCAGCCAATGGATTTCCTCGGCGAGCGACCGCAAAATGCCATATCTGCGCGGCGTGTCACGTACAGACACGGTCGGTCGCGAGCAGGGAAAAGGTCGCGCAGGTTCTAGGTGACCAGCGAGACCGAGTTGGAGCGGCGCAGCTTGCCCGACGGGGTCTTCGGGATGCTTCCCGGCCCCAGCACGACGACGTTGCGCGGCCGCACGTCGACCTCGGCCACCACCTCATGGGCGACCTGATGCTCGATGCGACGCACCTCGACCGGGTCCTGCCAGGCGTTGGACTCCACGGCGACGGCGAAGGTTTCCCGCGAATGACCGGCGTCGAGTCGCACCGCGACGGCGCAGCCCGGCCGGACGCCCTCGACGCGGCCGGCGGCACGCTCGATGTCGGTCGGGTAGATGTTGCGGCCCGCCATGATGATGACGTCCTTCACGCGGCCGCACACGATGATGTTGCCTTCTTCGGTGATGTAGCCGAGGTCACCGGTGTCGTACCAGCCGTGCTCGTCCTGGGCGGGGATGAAGCCGCCCATGGTGATGTAGCCGGGTGTCAGGCACTCGCCGCGAAGTTCGATGACGCCGACACCGCGGGCGGGCATGACGTTGCCGTGCTCGTCGATGACGCGGGCCTCGAGGTCCGTCAGCAACGGACCGAGGGAGGCCAGCCGCCGGGTGTTGCCCTTGGTGGCGGGCACGGCGCGGCGCAGCGCCGCGAGCAGGTCGGCGTCGACCTCGTCGACCACCAGGCCGGCGCCGCACGGTGAGAACGACACCGCCAGGGTGGTCTCGGCCATGCCGTAGGCGGGCAGGATCGCGTCGGGCTTCAGACCGAACGGCTTACCCGCGTCCAAGAGGTCCTCGACGTCGGCGGGCTCGACGGGTTCGGCGCCCGAGAGCGCGAACCGCAGCGTCGACAGGTCGAACTCGCCCGGCTTGGCCTGGCGCCGCAGCCGCTTGGCGAACAACGCGTAGGCGAAGTTCGGGGCCGCGGTCATGGTGCCCTTGTACTTGTCGATGAGCTTGGCCCACAGCAGGGTGTCGCGCAGGAAGTCCATCGGCGTGACCTTGACGAGCTCCGCGCCGAAGTACATCGGGATGGTGAGGAAGCCGACCATGCCCATGTCGTGGAAGCAGGGCAGCCAGCTGACCATGACGTCCTTGTCGACGTCGTACTCGGCGCCGATGAACATGGCCTCGGCGTTGGAGTGGATGTTGCGGTGGGTGATCTGCACCGCCTTGGGAGACCCAGTGGATCCGGACGTCAGCTGCATCAGTGCCAGGTCGTCCTCGCCGACCTCGATGGGGTCGATCGGGTCCGACGCCAGCAGGTCGGCGACGGTCAGAACCGTGATGCCCTTTTCCTCGAGGACCGGGATCGCGACGAGGAACGGTTCGGAGACGATGACGGCCTTGGCCTCGATCATGCCGATGACGTTCATGGTGTCCTCGGCCCAGATCACGAGGTCGGTCCGGGGCGTGGGCTGGTGCAACATGGTCAGGCAGGCGCCGCGCATCCACAGGCCCTGCGCTACCGGCGCAATCTCGACCGGGAAGCCTGCGAGCACGCCGACCGAATCGCCGAGTCCGATTCCGGCCTCCGCCAGACCACCGGCGACGGCGCGGGCCCGCTCGTGAACCTCACCCCAGGTGTGTCGAACTGGCTCGTGCGGTTCACCGGTGACCATGCCCGTTGTCACGGTGCGGGCGTTTCGGTACATCTTCTCGGTGAAACGGCTCACGACAACCTCCTCGGTTTCCGAACAGGACATGCCCGGATGTAATGCTCCGCCTGATCAGAGGCGCTTTCCAGGAGGCGCGCACACAATTGGGGAGCGGTTGCGTCTCGAATTGGTGATGCCTCTGGTGAGCGGTCGGCTATGACAAGTCGCCCGCCGATGTTGCCGGCGGGCGCGAATGCCGCGTCCAAAGGATGACCGCTAGTTTTCACCGTCGATCATCTTAAACATTTCTTAAGGACCTGCCAAAATCTGGCGGGCATTGAGGCCTGAGTCACACCGTCATTTGCGAAGCGCCTGGCGCGTCACACGGAGGCCGACGGCGCGGGCACCACCCGTGCCCCCTGCACGGGCCCACTGGCGACGCGCACGGTCCGGCAGACACCGGCACCGGCCATCTCGGTGGCGACGTCGACGGCCGAGGACGCCGACGAGCAGAGGAAGGCACACGTCGGTCCCGAGCCCGAGACGATGCCGGCCAGCGCCCCGGCCTCGGTGCCCGCGCGCAGGGTGCGACGCAGCTCGGGATCCAAAGACAGCGCAGCTGCCTGCAGGTCGTTGCCGAGCAGCGGCGCCAGCTCCGCGGGATCGCCGGACGCCAGGGCGGCCAGCAGCGGCTCTGGATCGTCGAGGCGCGGCGGCGCGTCGCGCTCCGTCTCACGCAGGCGGTCGATCTCGGCGAACACCGACGGCGTCGACAGCCCGCCCTTGGCGAAGGCCAGCACCCAGTGAAAAGTGTTGCGGGCCAGCACCGTTGCCAGTTCCTCGCCGCGACCCGTACCCAGTGCGGTGCCGCCGTGCAGCGCGAAGGGGACGTCGCTGCCCAGCTGCGCGGCGAGCACGTGGAGGTCGCGCCGCGGCACCCCCAGCTCCCACAGCGTGTTCATCGCGACGAGCACAGCCGCGGCATTGGCACTGCCACCTGCCATGCCACCGGCGACGGGGATCGACTTCTCGACCGTGATCGCCACGTCGGGTGCGCGCCCGACATGTTCGGCGAGCAGTTCGGCGGCGCGCCACGCGAGGTTGCGTTCGTCGGCCGGCAGCGTGTCTGCGCCTTCTCCCGCCAACTCCAGCGACAGCACGTCGGCGTTGCGCACGGTGATCTCGTCGAGCAGCGAAACCGCGTGAAACACAGTGGTCAGCTCGTGATAGCCGTCGTCGCGGCGATCTCCGACCTCGAGGTACAGATTGACCTTGCCCGGCACCCGCACAGTCACCGATCCGGTCGGAACCCATTCGGATGCGGTGTTGCCGTTGGACACCAGACGACACTATCGGAGGAGACCGCACCCAGGAGCCGTCTGAGCAGGTCAACCTCGCCGATCAAACCCCTAGTCTGAGGGCGTGCTCTCCGTTGGCGAAGAGTTTGAAGGTCACATCGTCTACGAGGCGCTGGGCCGCGGCGGCCATGCGACGGTGTACCGGGCGCGCGCCCGGGATCGGGACGTGGCGCTGAAAGTCCTCGACCAGGGCCACCGCGATCTCACCCACATTGCGCGACTGCGCCGCGAGTTCGAATTCGCCCGTCGCCTAGCCCATCCCCACATCGTGACGGTGTACGAACGCGGCACCGGGTGGCTGTCGATGGAACTTGTCACCGGCGGCGGGATCGTCGCCGTGGGCACCATGACCAAGCGTCTCGCCGCACTCGAACAGATCGCCGACGCGCTCGACTACACTCACAACCGCGCGATCGTGCACTGCGACGTGAAACCCGCGAACATCCTTGTCCGCCAAGATCTTTCCAGTGCTGTCCTGATCGACTTCGGCGTCGCCCATGCGGTCACCGACGATATCACCCACCGATCCACGCAGATCGAAGCGTCGCTCCCCTATGCGGCGCCGGAGTTGATCACCGGACACGCGCCGACGGGAGCCACCGACGAATACGCGCTGGCATGCACCGCCGTCGAACTGATCACCGGATCGCCACCGTTCACAGCCTCGTCGGGACTTGGCCTCATCGACGCACACCTGCACACGCCGCCACCACGTTGGTCACGTGAAATTACCTGGCTGCCAAGAGTATTCGACGCAATCGTGACGAAAGCCCTCGCGAAGGCGCCGGAGGACCGCTACGCGTCCTGCCGTGAATTCGTCTCGCTGATCACCCGGGCGCTGCAGTAGGCGCCGGGATCAGACGTGCAAGGAACCGTCGCGCGGATGCCGATGGTGAACGACCGGCTTCGGCTCGGCCGGAATCGACTCCTGACTTTCCTCCGACCGTTGCAGCAGTCGGACGAAGTCCGCTATCGAGAGCGTCTCGCCGCGGCGGGACGGATCGATGCTCGCCGCCAGCAACCGGCTGGCCGATTCGTTGCCCGAGCCCGCCCATTCGGCGAAGGCGTTGCGCGAGGTCTTACGTCGCTGCCCGAACGCGATGTCGATGAGGTTGAACACGCGTTCGCGGAAGCCTTCGTCGGTCGGCCACGGCGACTTCTCGTACCGGTCGATGCGCACCAGGCCGGAATAGACCCGCGGAATCGGCCAGAACACCGTCGGCGAGACCATGCCGTAGCGCCGGACGTTGCCGAAGTACCGGACCTTCACGCTCGGCACGCCGTAGTCCTTGCCACCGGGTTCGGCCGCGAGACGCTCGGCGACCTCGGCCTGAACCATCACCATCACGGTGCGGATCGAGGGGAACTCGGCCAGCAGGTGCAGCAGCGCGGGCACTGCGACGTTGTACGGAAGGTTGGCGACCAAAGCCGTGGGCTCGTCGGCGATTTCGTCGCGACGCAGGTTCAGGATGTCGCGGTTGAGCACCGTCAGCCGGTTGATCTCGCTGTGCGAATGATCGGCGACAGTGATGGGCAGCTGTCGGGCCAGCACCGGATCGATCTCCACCGCCGTCACGCATGCGCCCCGGTCCAGCAGGGCAAGCGTCAGTGAGCCCAGGCCCGGGCCGACCTCGAGAACGTGATCGTGCCGATTGACGCTGGACGCCGAAACGATTCGACGAACGGTATTGGCGTCATGGACGAAGTTCTGGCCAAACGATTTGCGTGGCCGGAAATCAATCTCTCTCGCCAGGTGTCGTATCTCGGTCCGCCCGAGTAATCGAATGGTCAGCGCGCACCAATCCTCCCGCTACACGTCGGCCACGCACCCCACCCTTGTCGTGCCCGAGTGACCTCAGCAATCGCGATCTGCTCTTCCCTGGTTGCCAAATCAGCCCTGTCAGCATACCTCAGACCACCGTTGCGCTCCCAGGTGTTCTGGTCGAATTGAACGCCACCGTAATATCCGTTGCCGGTGTTGATGGCCCAATTACCTCCTGCTTCGCACCGAGCAAGCGCGTCCCAGGTAGATCCGTTGTTGACTTCCGGGACCTCGGTACCGGGCTTGGCGCCGACTCGAAGGACGCCGTCGCGGGCCGGAACAACTACGACATTGGCTACTGGCATCCTGCCTGTTTCGACGCCATTAACCTTTGCGATGGCAAACGTCACGTCCTGCGTTCCCGGCGTACCGGGATCCTCCACGATCTGACGGCTCATGTTGAGTTCAGGATCTTCGATGCGGTGATTCGCCGGTGGCAACGGCGCGCGTTCGGTGACCTTTTCGATCCGAATCCGCTTCACCTCGATCTGCATTCCGTCGACGACCGGCGAGGACGCGGCAGGCACCACCTCGTCGCTTTGCAGCAGCGGCACGCCCGCCGCCTCGAGCAGGGCGGCGACGTTCGGCGCGGCCAGGTGCACCGTGCGGACCACACCGGCGTCGGACAGTTGAACGGTCTTGGGGCTCACCACCGGCAGCGACATGCCTGCTAGCGGCACTCGGCTGCCGCGCGACGCCGCAGCGGGCGCCTTGTCCGTCATCTGCAGCTGGCTCAGCGCCTCATCGACTGTCGACGCGGTCGTCCACACCTCACGACTGTCCCGGCCGTCCGTGGAGATCTGCAGCGGACGGCTACGGCGCAGCACGATCGTGTCGGACTGATGCACCGTCTGATCGGCCGCCGGGTAAAGGTCGTCGCGTTCGCCAACGTCGAAACCGTTCTCCGTGACGACGTCGATAACGCGCGACTTCATGGTGTCCACGGTGATGGAAGTGCCGTCGACGGCCAGGGTCACTGTCTTATGCGTAGCAACTGCGAATCCACCCGCGAACGTCAGCGCAAGCAACGTCACCCCGACCACGAGGCGCAATAACGGCGACCGCTCCTGGTGGATCTTATTCAAGATGTTCAAAACGTCGTCTATCCCGACTATCGGTCGGTGGGCCTACCTGCAGAAGCCCGCCGAGTTTGATCACAAGACGGTAACGAAAACGCTCACGCGCAGCAACTCGCCAGCCCGTAGGCACGGGCAGCCGTCGAAGTGGTTTCTTGCGCAACGTCCTCAGCGGCTCTGTTGAGGAGTTCGGCGAGCGCACGAACAGTGTAGGGCAGGCAGTAGGGCTCATTCGGCGCACCGCGGTACGGGTGCGGTGTCAGGAACGGCGCGTCGGTCTCGACGAGGAGTTGCTCGGAGGGGATCAGCGACGCCGCTTCCCGCAGGCCAGTGGCATTGCGGAAGCTCACGGTTCCGGACAGGCTGAGCAGCCAGCCGCTGGCGACACACGTCCTGGCCATCGCGGCATCCGACGAGAAACAGTGGAAGATCACGGTCTCGGGAGCCCCCTCGGCGGCCAGAACGTCCAGGACCTCGGCGTCAGCGTCCCGGTTGTGGATCATCAGCGGCTTGCCGACGCGCTTGGCGAGGTCGATGTGCCAGGCGAACGCGTCACGCTGAGTCGCGGGGTCGGCGCAGCCCTCGAGCTTGCCCGGCCAGTACATGTCCATGCCGGTCTCGCCGACGGCGACGACGCGCGGATGCCTGGCCAGCCCCTCGATGACGGCCTTGGCCTCGTCGGTGAGCGCGTTGGCGCGGGTGGGGTGCAGCGCCACCGCACCGTAGACGCGCGGGTCGGCGTCGACGGCGTCGGTGACCCAGCGCGCGGAGTCGAGATCGTCGGCGATCGTCACGACGGCCTGCACGCCGACAGCCTCGGCCCGGTCGACGATCGTGCGGATGCTCTCGGCGTCGGTCGCACCGCAGGCATCGAGGTGGGTGTGCGCGTCGATCAGCGGTGCCAGCCGTTCCGGAGCCGGGGGCTTCTCCCGTCTGGCTGAACGCTTGTCACTCACCGCCACACAATAAGCTGACCCACAAATGAGCACCCTGTCTTCCCCCGGCGCGAGGGCGCGCACCCCCGGGGACCCTTACTACATCACCACGGCCATCGCCTATCCCAACGGCGACCCGCACATCGGGCATGCCTACGAGTACATCGCCACGGATTCGATAGCGCGGTTCAAGCGTCTGGACGGCTACGACGTGCGCTACCTGACCGGCACCGACGTCCACGGCCAGAAGATGGCGGAGACGGCGGCCGCCCTTGGCATTCCGACCGCGGAGCTGGCGCGGCGCAACTCAGATGTCTTCGAGGGGATGCAGCAGAAGCTCAATATCTCGTTCGACCGGTTCATCCGGACGTCGGACGCCGACCACTATGCGGCGTCGATCGAGATCTGGAAGCGGATGAACGAGGCCGGCGACATTTACCTCGACACGTACTCGGGGTGGTACTCGGTGCGTGACGAGGGCTTTGTCACCGAGGGTGAAACGAGCGTCAACGCCGACGGCGTGCGGATCGTCACCGAGACCGGCGCCCCGGTGACGTGGACCGAAGAGCAGACCTACTTCTTCCGACTGTCGGCCTATGCCGAGAAGCTGCTGGCGCACTACGCCGCGCACCCGGAGTTCATCGAGCCCGGCGTGCGGCGCAACGAGGTGGTCAGTTTCGTCTCGGGCGGGCTGCGCGATCTTTCGATATCTCGCACGACGTTCGACTGGGGCGTACCGGTGCCCGACCACCCCGACCATGTGATGTACGTATGGGTCGATGCGCTGACGAACTATCTGACGGGCGTCGGATTCCCCGACACCTCGTCGGAGATGTTCCAGCGGTTCTGGCCGGCCGATCTGCACATGATCGGCAAAGACATCATCCGGTTCCACACCGTCTACTGGCCCGCCTTTCTGATGTCGGCGGGAATCGAGTTGCCGCGCAAGGTGTTTGTGCACGGCTTCGTCCTCAACCGCGGCGAGAAGATGAGCAAGTCGGTCGGCAACGTCGTCGATCCGAACGCGTTGGTGGACGCCTTCGGTGTGGACCAGGTGCGCTACTTCTTCCTGCGTGAGGTGCCGTTCGGCCAGGACGGCAGCTACAGCGAGGAGGCGATCATCGGCCGCATCAACGCCGACCTCGCCAACGAGCTCGGCAACCTGGCGCAGCGTTCGCTGTCGATGGTGGCCAAGAACCTGGACGCAATCGTGCCTGAGCCAGGCGAATTCACCGTGGAGGACCTACAGCTTCTGGATGCCGCCGACGGGTTGCTCGAGCGGGTGCGCACGCATTTCGACGCCACCGCAATGCATCTGGCGCTGGAGGCCATCTGGTCGGTGCTCGGAGCGGCGAACAAGTACTTCTCCGCGCAGGAGCCGTGGGTGCTGCGCAAGTCCGACGAGGCGAGATTCCGCACCGTGCTCTACACGACGCTGGAGACGGTGCGGATAGCGGCGCTGCTGAGCCAGCCGGTGATGCCCGAGTCGATGGCCACAATGCTCGACCTGCTGGGCCAGGCCGACGATCAGCGGACGTTCGCATCGGTCGGCACGCGGATCGCACCGGGGACTCAGCTGCCCGCCCCGGTCGGCGTGTTCCCGCGTCATCAGGCGGAGTGAGATCTTTCGACGAACGTGGGTTACCCGCACGCTGCATCGCCGGAAGGTGTGCGGGTAACCCACGTTCGCGTTGATACTGGAGTGACGCACGTCACTTTTTGTCACGCTCGGCGGGCGGGAGGTGTCTTGAGGACATGACCCGACACACCACCACAACAACTAATTCGCGGCCCGCCGCGGCCAAGGTCGTCGTCATCGGCGGCGGCTACTCGGGAACACTGGCAGCCAACCATCTGCGGATGCGCGGCACCTGGCAGATGCCCGACATCACGCTGGTCAACCCCCGCCCCAAGTTCGTCGAGCGGATCCGGCTGCACCAGCACGCGGCGGGCGACTACGACGCGGCAGTCGACTACGGCACACTGCTCGGCCAAGGCATAGGTCTCGTCGTCGACACTGCGACGCGCATCGACGCCGCCAACCGCACCGTTGAGCTGGCCTCAGGCCGTGCACTGCGCTACGACTACCTCATCTACGCGGTCGGCAGCACCGGCGCAGTGCCCGCATCGGTACCCGGCGCCACTGAATTCGCCTATCCGATAGCGGAATTCGAGCAGGCACAGCGTCTGCGCACCGCCATCGCCACCGTGTATCCGGATGCGCCGGTCACCGTCGTCGGCGCCGGGTTGACCGGCGTCGAGACCGCCGCCGAGCTGGCCGAGCAGGGCCGCAGGGTCACGCTGGTCTGCGGTGGCCGGCTGGCGCCGTCGCTGTCGGAGCCGGGGCGGAGGTCAGCCGCCAAGGTGCTGCGCAAGCTGGGTGTGACGGTGCTCGAGTCCGACATCGTGACGCAGGTCCGGTCCGACGCGGTCGTCTTCGCCGACGGGGCCGTGCGCCCGAGCGCGTTGACGATCTGGACGGCGGGCTTCGGTGTGCCGGAACTGGCCGCGGTGAGCGGCCTCCACACCGATGAGCTGGGCCGGCTGCTCACCGATGAGACCCTGACCAGCATCGACGACGATCGCATCGTGGCCGCCGGTGACTGCGCCTCCCCGTCGGGGGTGCCGCTGCGGATGTGCTGCGCATCTGCCTCGCAGTTGGGCCCCCAGGCGGCCAATACCGTGCTGAACCGCATCGCCGGCATCTCCCCGGCACCGCTCGCCTACGGCATCCCGGGGTCGTGCACCAGCCTGGGTAGGCGCGCCGGAATCCTTCAGTTGGGCCGCCAGGACGACACCCCGGTGAATCTCTTCATCGGCGGGCGCGTGGGCGCTCGACTCAAGGAGACGATCTGCAAGGGCACGCTGTGGGGCATGCGTCGCGAGGGCCGCAAGCCCGGTTCTACCTTCTGGTTCAAGGGCGGCGCGCGGCCTGAGCGGCCGGTGTTCGCTCCAGAGGTGGTCAAGGAAGCGTGACCACCTCCGCAGGTCAAACTGCCGGCTCGGCCGGCGCCGAACATGCCGAGCGGTTCACCCTCCTGCGTCCGCTGCTGTTCACCATCGCCTACGAAATCCTCGGCTCGGCAACCGAAGCCGACGATGTGCTGCAGGACAGCTATTTGCGGTGGGCGGAGGTGGACCTTGCGACGGTGCGGGACACCAAGTCGTATCTGGCACAACTCGTGACCCGCCAGGCGCTCAACGCGTTACGGGACGGCGCGCGCCGCAGGGAGGATTACGTCGGGCCGTGGCTTCCCGAACCGCTGCTGGTGGACACGGGCGATGCCTCCTCCGATGTCGTTCTCGCCGAATCGGTTTCGATGGCGATGCTGGTGCTGCTCGAAACGCTCACGCCCGATGAGCGCGCGGTGTTCGTGCTGCGCGAGGTGTTCGGCTTCGAGTACGAGGAAATCGCAGGGGCCGTCGACAAATCCGCGGGGACGGTGCGCCAAATGGCGCACCGCGCCCGCGAACACGTGCATGCCCGACGCAAGAGGTTCGGACCCGTCGACGCCAAGCGGACCACACAGATCACCGAGCAGTTCCTGACCGCGGCGGCCACCGGCGACATGGAGGGGTTGCTGACGCTGCTGGCGCCTGGGGCGACCTGGACCGCAGACCACGGCGGCAAGGTGACCGGGATTCGCCGGCCGGTTTCGGGCGCGCGAAGGGTGGCCGCGCTCATGGCCGAACTGTTCCGCGTGGCCAAGACCATGCCGGATCTTCGGTTCCAGTCGGCGGTGTACAACGGCGCGCCGGCGACGGTGATTTACGACGGCGACCACCTAGAGGGCATCTTCGTGTTCGAAATCGTCGACGACAGGATCACGAATCTCTACGCAATGCGTAATCCCGACAAGCTGACCGGGGTTACGACCCCGCGGGAGATCAGTCGATAGTGACGTCGGCCACATCGGGCCCGGACTGTCACACTCTGAATTGCCACGGTGTCTAGAGGACAGACCAGCTCAAAGCTGAACGGCCACATTCGGGGCCGGCGGAGAGCGAGGATGACCCGAGGAGATTGACATGACCGAACAGAAGACCCGCGTCATCGTGATCGGCGGCGGATACGCCGGTGTGCTCGCGGCCAACCACCTGCGGCTCAATGAGAACGTCGACATCACGCTGGTCAACCCGCGGCCGAAGTTCGTCGAGCGGATCCGGCTCCATCAGTTGGTGACCGGCACCGATGATGCGGTGGTCGACTATTCGGAGATCCTCGGCGAGGGAATCGAGCTGGTCGTCGACTCCGTGACACGCATCGACGCACCGCAGCGGCGGATCGAGCTCTCAGGCGGTGGCGCGTTGGGCTATGACTATCTGATCTACGCCATCGGCAGCCACGGGGCGGTCCCGGTTGTCCCCGGAGCCGCTGAATACGCCTATCCCATCTCGGAACTCGAGCACGCCGAGCAGTTGAAGGCGGCATATCACGCTGCAGGCGACGATGCGCCCATCACGGTGATCGGCGCGGGTCCCACCGGGCTGGAAGTGGCCGCTGAGTTCGCCGAGGAGGGGCGTCGCGTCACTCTGGTGTGCGGCGGAGTCCTCGGCCCGTACCTGCACGCTCGTGGTCGCCGGGCGGCCGCCAAGAGGCTGACCCGGCTCGGCGTCACCATTGTCGACGGACCCGGATCCACCGCGACCGAGGTGCTGCCCGCCTCGGTGATCTTGGCCGACGGACGCACGATCGCCAGCGCGGTCACGATCTGGACCGCCGGTTTCGGCGTGCCCGATCTGGCCACGAGCAGCGGCCTGAGCACCGATGCGGCCGGTCGCCTTCTCACCGACGAGACCCTCACCAGCGTTGACGATCCCCGCATCATCGCCGCCGGCGACGCGGCCGCGCCGTCGAACCTACCGTTGCGGATGAGCTGCCAGGCCGCGATCCCGTTGGGCGCACAAGCCGCGAATACGGTGCTCAGCCGCATCGCGGGAACCGAGCCCAAACGGTTGAACCAGGCGTTCACCGGCCAGTGCATCAGCCTCGGGCGCAAAGGCGGTCTGGTCCAGCTCGCGCACCTGGACGACACCGTGATGCCGCTGCATATCGGCGGGCGCACCGCAGCCACGATCAAGGAGGCCGTGTGCAAGGGGACGGTCAGCTTCCTTCAGCGTGAGGCGCGCAAGCCGGGAAGCTACTTCTGGCTCAAGGGCGGTAAGCGGCAGCAGCAGTTGGAGTCAGCAGGTCAGCCGGTGCGACCGTGACCGAGGAACACGCCGAACGATTCACGCAACTGCGGCCGCTGCTGTTCACCATCGCCTACGAGATTCTCGGCAGGGCAACTGAATCCGACGACGTGCTGCAGGAGAGCTACCTGCGCTGGGCCGAGGTAGACCTCTCGACGGTGCGGGACACCAAGGCCTACCTCGCCCAGTTGGTCACCCGGCAGTCCCTCAACGCCCTGCGGGCGCAGTCTCGCAGGCGGGAGGACTACGTCGGTCCATGGTTACCGGAGCCGCTGCTGCTGGAGACCGGCGACAACACAGACGCGTCGTCCGACGTGATCCTGGCCGAATCGGTTTCGATGGCGATGCTCGTCGTCTTGGAGACCCTGAGCCCGGACGAGCGCGCCGTGTTCGTGCTGCGCGAGGTCTTCGGCTTCAGCCACGACGAGATCGCCGACACGATCGGCAAATCCGCGGCCGCGGTTCGCCAAATGGCCCACCGCGCCCGCGAGCATGTTCAGTCGCGGCGCAAGCGTTTCGAGCCCGTCGACCCCAAACTCTCCATGGAGATCACCGCGCGCTTCTTCGCCGCGGCCTCGACCGGTGACGTCGACGGGCTCATCGAGATGCTCTCGAGCGACGTGGTGTGGACCGCCGACAGCGACGGCAAGGTCAGCGCGGCGCGCCGACCCGTCACGGGCGCTGAACGGGTGGCCAAGCTGGTCATCGGTCTCGTGCGCCTGGCCGGGGAGTCCGGCCGGGTGGAGCCCGCGATGTACAACAACGCCCCCGCACTCAAGCTCTACCTGGGTGACAGCTTCGAAGGCATCATCACCGTCGAGATCACCGAGGGCCGGATCAGCCACTTCTATGCGATGCGCAACCCGGACAAACTGACCGGCGTCGATATCCCGCGGGAGATCAGCCGGTAGCTTCTGACACGCTTGAGGTGTGCGGATCGATCGACTCGGCGAGCTGGGCAGCGCCTCTGCGGTGCTGCGCGCGCTGGCCGGCGGGACTCGACGGCGCGGTCTGCCGCCGCCGGCCGCCCTGATCGGCGAGTGGTTCGGTTCTGGCGCGGTCATCGCGCCGTCGGTGGACGTGACGCCCGTCGGGCCATCCGAGGTGTTCGAGGTATCCCCCGGTATGTCCGGTGATGCCGTCGGCGGTGGATGGTTCGGCTACCTCTCATACCCCGACGCCGGCGCCGATGGGCGCGGCCCACGCATACCCGAGGCCGCGGGCGGCTGGTCTGATTTCGTGCTGCGCCAGGACGACGATGGGCAGTGGTGGCACGAAAGCCTCTCCGGTGCAGTGCTTCCCGGCTGGGTGTCCGAAGCGCTGCGCGAACCCGTGGCGCCGGCCTCGAGCACGATCACCTGGGGCGCGGCGGATCGTGAGGCGCACCGGCGCGGCGTGTCGTCGTGCCTCGAGGCGATCGCGGCGGGCGAGGTTTACCAGGCTTGTGTGTGCACGCAGTTCGCAGGCCGAATCGCCGCCCCGGCGACATCGGGCACCGCCGCCATCGATTTCTTCGCCGACGCCGTGGCCCGAACCTCGCCGGCGCGCGCCGCGTTTCTGGCGGGCGACTGGGGCGCGGTTGCCTCGCTGTCGCCTGAACTGTTTCTGCGCAGGCGCGGCGATGCGGTGGCGTCGAGTCCGATCAAGGGCACGCTGCCGCGGCACGCTGATCCGGCGGAACTGCGCGCGTCGGTCAAGGACGTCGCGGAGAACATCATGATCGTCGACCTGGTCCGCAACGATCTGGGCCGGGTCGCGGTAACCGGCAGTGTGTCCGTTCCCGAGCTGCTGGCCGTACGTCCGGCGCCGGGGGTGTGGCACCTGGTATCGACGGTAACGGCGCGGGTCGACGTCGACATGCCGATGGAGGCGGTGCTCGACGCCACCTTCCCGCCCGCTTCGGTCACGGGTACGCCAAAGCTGCGCGCCCGCCAGCTTCTCACTGGCTGGGAGCAGAAACGCCGCGGAATCTACTGCGGCACAGTCGGCTTAGCCTCTCCGATCGCCGGGTGCGAGCTGAACGTAGCGATTCGCACCGTCGAGTTCGACGCTCACGGTAACGCGGTACTCGGTGTCGGCGGCGGTATCACCGCGGATTCAGATCCCGACCGGGAGTGGGATGAGTGTCTGCACAAGGCCGCGCCGTTCATCGACATCGGAGCTCAGCGGCGGATGCCCGCGCACAGCTGATCCCAGTTGCCCGAAGCGATCTTGTTCCGATCGGCGTCAGCCAGCTCGCCGAGGAAGCGCAGCGCAGCGCCGTCGTCGGTGGGTGCGAACGGATAGTCTGCGGCGAACATGATGCGATCGGCGCCGACGACCTCCAGTGCCCAGCGCAGGTAGCGGGTGCTGAAAATCCCTCCGGGGGTGATGAATACGTTCGATCGCAGGTATTCCGACACGGGTCGCTCGAGGTGGCTGGTCTCTGCCATCCTGTCGATGCGGTCCAGGAAGAACAGCACCATTTCGCCCCAGTGGCCCAAGATCACCTGAAGATCGGGGAACCTGTCGAAAACACCGGCCAGGATGAGTCGCAGGAGTTGCACACCGGTGTCGTAGTGCCAGCCGAGGCCGTGGGTGGCAAAGGCGGCGCTCACGATGTCGTCGAAGCCCGAGTAGTACGCGTCGCGCACCGCCGGCGGAGGCGACTGCGGGTGAAGGTAGAGCGGCGCGCGCAGGTGCTCGGCGGCCTCGAATACCGGCCAGAAATCCCAATTGTCGATGGGCCGCGCACCCGGCTGAACACCAGCGCGCCGTTGAACCCCATAGTCGTTACCGCCCTGCTGAGTTCGTCGGCCGCGGCGTCGGGATCAGGAGCGGCTAGGGTGGCGAATCCCTGCAGTCGATCGGGATGCGCGCGCACCGCGTCGGCCAGTTGATCGTTGCAGTCAGACTGCAGTGCCCTCGCGACGGCCGGAGCGAGGTTCCAGAGTCCCGGCGACGTCAGCGAGGCCACCTGAACGTCGATGCCTGCCTCGTCCATCGCGGCCAGGCGCTGGTCGCCGATCTCGAGAAGGCGTTGTCTCAGCCCAGCCGAGTCCGCCACCACAGGATCTTGCCAGCGCGGATCAAGGTTGGCCCAAGCTTCGACGACCTCGGCAGTGACGTAATGTTCCTCCAAGCCAATGACTTTCAAAGATCCTCCTCGGTACGCGCCTCACTCCGTGATACGCCGATTCGGATGGCCATGCTCGCGCAGTGGCGCGTTTAACACTTGGAACGCAGCCTCGCTGACCGTGAGGGGCGTCGTTCCGCCGACGGCTACATCCGCTGGCCGGGTACCAACGTCTCGAGCGCGGCGATCCATTCGGAGATGCCCGAGAAAACGTAGAAACCGATCTCACCCGCCGCGGTCTGGACGATCAGATGTGTCTGTCCGCCGACGACCGAACCCTTGAAGACCGCGGCTTGCCGTACACCGGTGATCGACTCGACCGGAACGTCGATCAAATGACCGGTGAGAGTTCGAAAGACCAGCCGCCGCTGGGTGAGCGCAATCAGCCCGGTGTTCTTGACCGCGGGGAATCCCGGCGCTGTCGACCCGCGGTAGGAACCTTTCTCCGGCGCGCGGAGGACCGATTCGCCTTCGATCTCTGCGCTCAGTTGCTCGGCAGTAGCGCTGCTGCGACGTCGCAACCACACCAGGATCGGAATCCAGATCAGCACCAACAGGGCCAGAATGCCGACGACCAAGAGGACCACGAACAGCGCTGTATTCACCTATCGACTCCTTCACTCACGAGAGCGCAGAACCGCATCGTAGAGTTCGCGTCGCGACGGTGAGCCCGGATTCGCTGCGATCACCTGCGCGCATGCATCCTTGACCCGCATGCCCTGCTCGACGAGGTCCTGCACCTGCGACACCAGCGACTCCACATCCGCCTTCGGCGTCGCACCCGCCAGCACGACCGTGATCTCGCCGAGCACCCCCTCCCTCGCCCAGTCGGAGAGCTCGGCCAGCGAGCCGCGGACGATCTCCTCATGCGTCTTCGTCAGCTCCCGGCAGACCACGACTTCGCGGTCTGGGCCCAGCGCCTCGACGGCGTCCTTGAGCGTCTCGGCCAGCCGCCGGGGCGACTCGAAGAAGACACACGTGCGCGGCTCGACGGCCAGTGTGGCGAACCACGTCATCCGCGCCGAGTGCCGGCGTGGCGCGAAACCCTCGAAGCAGAACCGCTCCGACGGCAGACCCGACACCGCCAGCGCCGTCGTCACCGCCGAAGGGCCCGGCAGGCACGAGATCGGCAACCCGCTGTCGATACAGGCGGACACCAACCGGTATCCCGGATCACTGATCAGGGGCATGCCGGCGTCACTGACCAGCAGAACCGTCGCGCCGGCGGCGATCTCGGCGACCAGCGCCGGAACCCGCGCCGCCTCGTTCTGGTCGTACAGGCTGACAATCTTGCCCGCGGGTTTGACCTCGAGCGCCTGGGCCAGGGTCCGGATCCGTCGGGTGTCCTCGGCGGCGACCACGTCAGCCCTGGCCAGGGCGCTGACCAGCCGCGCAGACGCATCCGAGGGCTGACCCAGCGGCGTGGCGCCGATAAGCAGTCTTCCGGGGGTCATTCCGGCGGGCCGGCGCGGTGGGCCCCCGCACGGAGTGCAGGGGACGACCGGGGGATCCTCATCAGCACAGCCTACGATCGCTTGCGTGACCGCCCCCGCAACCGAAGCCTCGCGCGCGGTCCCCGTCATCAGCCCCGCGCCGCTGGTCCCGGTCGCCGACTTCGGCCCGCTGGACCGTCTCCAGGGCTGGGCGATGACCGCCGTCGTCACCGCGCTGGCGGCGGTGACGCGCTTCCTGAACCTCGGCTCGCCCACCGATGCGGGAACGCCGATCTTCGACGAGAAGCACTACGCGCCGCAGGCGTGGCAGGTGCTGAACAACAACGGCCTCGAGGACAACCCCGGCTACGGCTTGGTGGTGCACCCGCCGGTGGGCAAGCAGCTGATCGCGCTCGGCGAGTGGTTGTTCGGTTACAACGGCCTGGGCTGGCGCTTCGCCGGAGCCGTCTGCGGGGTCATCACTGTGCTGCTCGTCGTGCGGATCGCGCGGCGGATCAGCCGGTCCACCGTCGTCGGTGGAATCGCGGGGCTCCTACTGGTCGCCGACGGGGTCAGCTTCGTCGCCGCGCGCACCGCGCTGCTCGACGGGTTCCTGGTCTTCTTCGTGGTGGCAGCGTTCGGTTGTTTGATGGTCGACCGCGACCAGGTGCGTGAGCGGATGCATGTGGCGCTGCTCGAGGGCCGCATCGGCGAAACGCAATGGGGGCCGCGACTTGGCGTGCGGTGGTGGCGGTTCGGCGCCGGGGTGCTGCTCGGATTGGCTTGTGCGACAAAGTGGTCCGGGCTGTACTTTGTGGCGTTCTTCGGCGTGATGACGCTGGCGTTCGATATCGCCGCGCGCAAGCAATATCGCGTCCCGCGGCCGTGGCTCGGTGCGTTCCGGCGCGATCTGGGCCCGTCGCTCTATGCGATGGTATTGATTCCGTTCGGGGTCTACCTGGCGTCCTATACGCCGTGGTTCGCGTCGGAGACCGGCGTGGACCGGCACGCGGTCGGACGAGACATCGGCGAGGACAGCATCCTGCCGCTGCCCGACGCGGTTCGCTCGCTGTGGCATTACACGTACGGGGCGTACAAGTTCCATTCCGGCCTGACCAATGCCGACGGTAATCACCATCCGTGGGAATCCAAGCCGTGGACGTGGCCGATGTCGCTGCGGCCGGTGCTCTACGCGATCGACAACCAGAACGTGCCGGGCTGCGGGGATCAGTCGTGCGTGAAGGCCGTGATGTTGGTCGGCACGCCCGCGATGTGGTTCATCGCGGTGCCGGTGCTGGCGTGGGCGGTGTGGCGGACCTTCGTCAAGCGCGACTGGCGCTACGCGGCGGTCCTGGTGGGCTACAGCGCCGGGTTCTTGCCGTGGTTCGCCGACATCGATCGGCAGATGTACTTCTTCTACGCGGCGACGATGGCGCCGTTCCTCGTGCTGATGATCGCGTTGATTCTCGGCGACATTCTGTACAAACCGAATCAGAACTCCGAGCGAAGAACGCTCGGGCTGATAGTGGTGAGCTGCTACGTCGCGCTCGTGCTGACGAACTTCGCGTGGATGTACCCGATCCTGACGGGCATCCCGATTTCGCAGGCCACCTGGAACATGCAGATCTGGCTGCCGTCCTGGAGCTAGTGCATCGGTATCAACGAAATGCAGGCCGCTACTCGCACTTTCTCTGCATTTCGTCGATAGCGATGACGCAGCGGGATCTAGAGCGGGTCTCGCGCCGCGGGACACGACATACAGCGCGGGCCGCCGCGGCCGGTGCCTAGCTCCGAAGCCTCGATCGACAATACCTCGATACCCGAATCTGCCAGCCGCGCATTGGTTTCGGCGTTGCGTTCGTATGCGATCACCACGCCCGGCGCCACCGCCAGCGTGTTGTTGCCATCGTCCCACTGCTCCCGCTCCGCGGTCACGGGATCCAACCCGGTCGCGATCACCCGCAGCTTCTCGATGCCCATCGCCTCGGCCGCGGCGACCAGAAACGGCCGCGCGTCGTCGATCCGCACACCACCGGCACCATCGCGATGAATCGTGAACGCCGACAACGACTCCACGATGTTCGGATACATCACCACCGCGTCGACGTCGACCATCGTGCACACCGTGTCGAGGTGCATCTGCGCCCGCTCCTGGGCTATCGGGACGGCGAGGACGGTATGCGCCAGGTCATCGTCGAACAGGCTGCGCGCCAGCGCCTCTGCCCCCGCAGGCGTGGTCCGCTCCCCCACCCCCACCGCGACCACTTTCGACGCCAGCAGCAGCACGTCGCCGCCCTCGACCGGCGCGGAGCGCGACTCGTACGCCCGCCGTACGCCCAGGAATCGCGGGTGGTGCGCGTAGATCACATCGGTCAGCGACGTCTCGCGAACGCGCGCCGGCAGGGCCAACGACGTTATCGCCACCCGCGGACCGATCCAGAATGACGAGTCCCTCGTGAACAGCAGATTCGGCAGCGGATCGATGACGAAATCGCCGCCGTGATGCATGCGCCGCACCAACGACAGTTCACCGCCGCTGAACGGCAACTCGTTGAACGTCATCCCGGCCATCAGCACCGACGCCAGCGGCGCAGCATCCAGCGTGCGCAGGTAGGCCGAAAGCTCCTGCGCAAGCGGCAGTCCCAGCCGTCGCGGATCGACAGCAGCCGCGATGCCATGCATCCGTGCCGCACCACTCTTGGCCAGCGCCTCGGTCAACAGATCGGCAAGCAACAGCACCTCGACACCACGCTCAGCGAGCAGGGCGGCGAACGCGTCGTGTTCGCGCTGTGCCTTGGCCACCCATGGCAGCCCGTCGAAAAGCAGCTTGTCGTTGTTGCGCGGAGTCAGCCGCTGCAATTCGGCACCGGGCCGGTGCAGGATTACCGCCCGCAGCCTGCCGACCTCGGAGTCACAACCCAGCGTCGTCACACCTAGCACCGTATCGCGCATGGCGCGCACGGCTACCTCAACTAGGGTTGAGGTCATGGAGTTGGTACACGAACTCACGCCCTCGGACATGTCCGTTCGAAGTGGCGTCGCCATCTCGGCGCTGCACTTCTACGAACGCGAAGGGCTCATCACCAGCAAGCGCACCGGCGGCAATCAACGGCGCTATGCCCGTGAAACGCTGCGTCGTGTCGCGTTCATACGAATGAGCCAACGCCTCGGGATTCCACTCGCCCGCATCCGGGACGCACTGGCCACCCTGCCCACCGACCGCGTCCCGACGAGCAAGGACTGGGCCAAACTGTCCGCCGGCTGGCGCCAAGACCTCGACGACCGGATCCTGCACCTGCAGCGGCTACGCGACAATCTCACCGGCTGCATCGGCTGCGGATGCCTGAGCCTGAAGACCTGCGCGCTCTCCAATCCGGGCGATGTCCTGGCCGGCGAGGGACCAGGAGCTGTGCGCCTCTGAAAAATCGAACGCTTGTGCGATAAGCTCGCGGGCATGGAGCTGGCTCTACAGAGCTCGCTGTTCGAGCACGCTGAACGACGGCATCTCGGCGACGGCGCCTGGATCGACTATCGGTCCGGGTGGCTGGAGGACGCCGACTCGCTGTTCACCGAGCTGCACGACGTGATCCCATGGCGCGCCGAGCGACGGCAGATGTACGACCGAGTTCTCGATGTGCCCCGGCTGGTCAGCTTCTGGGATTTCGCCGAGCAGGACGCCGCGCCGGTTCCGCACCCGCGGCTGAAACAAATCCGGCGCCGTCTCAACGATGCCTACGCGGGCGAACTCGGCGAACCGTTCACCACCGCGGGGTTGTGCCTCTACCGCGACGGCGACGACAGCGTGGCCTGGCACGGCGACACGATCGGCCGCAGCAGCACCGAGGACACCATGGTCGCCATCGTCGGCCTCGGCGCCACAAGGGTTTTCGCGCTGCGACCGCGCGGAGGCGGCAAATCGCTACGCCTCAAACACTGCCACGGTGACCTGTTGGTGATGGGTGGCTCGTGCCAGCGCACCTGGGAACACGCGATCCCGAAGACATCTCGACCCACCGGCCCACGGATCAGCATCCAGTTCCGCCCGCACGACGTCCGCTAAGCCTTGACCGCCCCCACGGCCGACACCAGGAGGTCGCGGGCGCGCTGGGTGTCGACGGGCGCGACGGGCTTGTCCGGCAGCACCAACGGGTTCGCGGTGACGATGACGAGGAATGTTCCGAAGCTCGCGATGTAGTTGTAGATCTCCCCGGCGCCCGGCTTGCCGTTGACGATCGTCTGCAGCACGCGATGGGTCCCCATCGTCTCGGCGCCCTCGATCTCCGGCGACTCCACGACCTCGACCAGACCGCGCATGCCGCCACCGGCGAAACCCACCCGCTTGCAGTTGTCGGCGGGACGAGTGACCGAAACGGGTTCGGAGGTCTCCACCGCGATGACGATGAACCGGTTGCCGTCACCCTCGGCGGTGGTGGCGGCCATGTTGCCCTTCACCCCATCGGGCAGCACCTGTGCGGTGGCGAAGGAACCACAGTCGGCCGGATCGAACTTCATCCCCTCGGGCAGCGTCGGCCGTCCGAGCAGTCGCGGGTCGATCCCCGTCGGCGCGACCTCGGTCACCTTGAACTGCGGACCGAAACTTGAGCGCACGTCCTTGACGCGGGCGATGTCGGCGTTGGAGAGATCCGCCGACTCCGAAGATCCACATGCAGCCAGTAGCCCCGCGCAAACCAGGGCCAACTGGCTGCCGAGCCTTGCGCTCTTGAACATCGCCGACAGGGTACCCCTTCGGTACCGCGCCGCCACAAGCGTCAACCCCGCAATGCCGCCGCCGTTTTCACCATCAGTTCATTCGCGAAAGCCGCGTCGAGTTGCGGATGCGGCGATCCTGGATCGGTCACCACGGAGACGAACGCCGCGTGACCGTCCAGGTAGGCGGTGACGGTATCGGCGTGCGAGTGAGTTTCGGTGCCACCCTCGACGACGGTCGTTGTCACGGTCGCCATCGCGATGGTCTCGGCGTTCTTGATCGGCGGCGCGGCGGTCATCGTGACTGTGCCGTTCGCCTGCCCGGCCGAGAGCGTCCACTGCCCGCATGACGCCGCGACCTCTGGGTCCAGACCCGCCGTCGACTCCGCCACGACGACATAGACGATGCCTCCCGTTCCGGACCCCGACCACCCTTTCGCCGAGGCGGGGTCGACGGCGGGATCCGCGAGCACACCGCACTGCGGTGGTTCCGCCGACCATTGCGTGCCGAACCCCCACAACGCTGGCGGCCGCACCGGGCCCGTCAGGTTGGCGACCTCATATCCGTCGGGCAGATCGTGGCGAACCCGATCGATCCTGGCCGGGTCGATCCGCGGCGTGGCGCCAGGCGACATGGTCACGTCCGGCTGCGGATCCTCGCCCGAGCCACAGGCCGCCGCGAGGAGCGCCACCGTCGCACCGACGGCCCACACCGGGCGCAAATACCTCAGAGAACCCTTACACCTATCCATGCAACGAAATATGTCCGTTGGCCGATGCATAAGTACCAGGCAAAAGAACGGAGGCCCTCATGCGAAGGGGTCTAGTAGCAACGATAGCGTTGATAGGAGTCGCCCTCGCCCCCGCGGGCGTGGCGGCGGCGGAGCCCAACAGGGGCGGCAACGCGTACCAGACGATCGGCGAATTGGAGTCCGTCGGATACAACGTCGTGATCGATCGGGTGGGTAGCGCGCCGTTGGGCGAGTGCTTCGTCACCAACGTGCGCAACCCGCAGGAGGTCACCCGGACGTATTCCGTCGGCGAGGGTAAGGACCGCGAGTTCATCACCGTCGTCGTCAGCCGGTCGATCACCGTTTCGCTCAACTGCGACGTCTGATTCGGCCGTCAGGCGGCTGCCGGGCTTGCCGGGTCGGCGGGGGTGGAACCCGGCGCGTCGGGGGCGGAGTCGTTGTCGCCAGCTGTCGTGGGTGAAGGCGGTGTGGCGTCGCGCTGCGAGTCGAACCTGATCGGACCTCTGATCTTCGGCAAGCGGATGGAATCCAGAGTGCTGCGGATGTGCTCGCCGAATCTGGTCACCGGCTTCGGGCCGACGCGGGTCGTGGTCGCCCCGAGGGTGTCGGCGCCCTCTTCCTTCGCCGCCCCTTCTTCGATGACCTCTTCTTGCCCGACGTTCCCTTCGAGGCCTTCCTCGATGGCGCCTTCGGCGATGATCTCTCCCGGGGTGCCCTCGACAGCAGCGGAATCTCCGCTCGTCCGCGCTGAGAACGACGCATTCGGGTCGTTGTCGGCCGCAGGCAGCTCCGGGCCGCTCAAGCCGAAGGGACTGGTCACCTTTTCGGTTCCGAGGGGCCGATTATCGTCGTCCCCGGAAGCCTCGGCGATCGCGTCGTCGATACCCACTGGAATGGCCCGGACGATGTTCACGATGGCCTGCACTGGGTCCCGGAATGGGAGCAACCCGACCTTCGTGGCGACGCCCGGGTTCACGTCGCGCGCGTACCCGGCCTCGATCACCTCTTTCAACGGCGCCTCGAGCAGCGTGAGGATCGGCGACGGCACGAACGATTCGAACGGCATCAGGATTGGCAGACGTCGCGCGGGAACCATGTAGTAGTCGGTGTCACCGTTGGAGTCCTGATACAGGGCGTCTTGAAAACGCCCGTCCTGCAGGTCGCCGTGCAGGTAGTAGTAACCGGTCACGGCGTTCGCGATGGCCAACACATTCGTGATGCTGGCGGGCGCATCGCCGCCGAGGCCGTCGTATTGCGCTGCGACGTCGACGGTTTCGTAGCATTCACCCGTATCGCAGCTGTTCGTCGGGGTGGCGCCGTAGAAGGTTATTCCAATGATCGGGATCGTCAGGCCCTCGGGTCCCCTGGCCAGCACGCCGCCATTGGGCCGCATCGGGTTGGCCAGCAAGAAGAAGGAGACGTCGGTGTTCTCGGGGCGGTCGGCGATCAAATCCTTCTTCACCAGCGAGGCGACGACGGCGCTCTGCGAGTACCCGAAGACCGTGAACTCGTTCGGGGCCTGGGGAGTCGGCACCGGCACGCCGGGCGGGTCCGTGGCCGGCGGTCGGCCGTTGAACGCACAGCCAGTCCCGCGCACGCAGCCGCTCAGATTCCCGCGGCCATCCGCGACGGACGAGTCGAATGTCTGAGAGCCGGCGACCGGGAAGAATTGCGCGGGATAGGTGACGGCGTAGACAGGGTCACCGTCGACGCCGTCGATCGGGTTGTCGCCGGGCCGTGTCGGCGACGCCGCCGGAGTGATGTAGTAGGTGACCGCGTTGTTCAGGTACCGGTCCACGTAGCCAGGGTCGTCGCCGCCGACTGTCAGCGGATGACCGGTACCGCCCATGATGAGCGCGGTCGCCGTCAGCTGAACGACTGTGGCCGCGGTCCACGCCACTACCAGCCCGACAACGCTCAGCAACGCCAGACCCACCACGCCCAGCGAACGAATTAACCCCCGCATGCCAAACCCCTTCTCGGCAGAACACAGCCGCCGATCAACGAACACATCTGGATCCGGCCTGAGGAAGTTTCAGCGGGCCAGCAAACTTTCCGCGAGTCTAGAGCAAGCCCGGGGCATAGCGCTAGTGGTAGGCCGACCGTAGGCTACGGCGAGACTTTGAAAGGACACCGAATGAGCAAGTCAGTGAGGGCCGGCGTCATTGCCATCGCGACCGTCGCACTCGGATTGAGCCTGGCCGGTTGCGGCTCGGACACCAAGACCGACGAGTCCGCGACGGAAAGTGCGTCTTCCAGCGAAGCGGCCACGACGACCAGCGCGGCGGCCGCGCCCACCAGCGAGGACCAGGCCGCGGGACCAAAAAAGACCATCGTCGACTACATCCGTGAGAACGGCATCACCGAAACTCCGGTCAAGCGCGGGGATCCCGGTGCGCCCACGATCGACCTGCCCGTGCCGGAGGGCTGGGAGGATGCCGGCCCACGCACCCCGGAATGGGCTTACGGCGCAATCCTTTCCACTGATCCGGCCTTCACCAGCGATCCGCCGTCCATCATGGCGCTGGTCTCCAAGCTGACCGGAAACGTCGACCCGGAGAAGATCCTCGAGTTCGCGCCCGGCGAGATAAACAACCTGCCCGGTTTCGAGGGCTCGAACACCGGAACCCCCGGCGAGCTGAGCGGTTTCGACGCCATGCAGGTCGGCGGCACCTATGAGAAAAACGGCGTCACCCGCGCCATCGCGCAGAAAACCGTCGTGATCCCGGGCCAGGACGGTCTGTACGTCCTGCAACTCAACGCCGATGGCCTCGAGGATCAGATCGGCGTCCTGGGGGCTGCCACCGTCACCATCGACGAGCAGACCAAGATCACTCCCTGAGGCCGGGCACATGACCACACCACAGCCGCTCCCCTCGGGCGAAGCGCCGCCCATCGAGACGGAGACCAAACCGTCGGCGGCTCAAAAGTATCTCGGTGCGATGAGCCCACGGACGTTGTGGTCCATGGCCGACGGTTATCCGGTGGTGCTCAAGCAGTTCATCCAGTTCTGCCTGATCATCATCTATCCCGCGTGGGTGTTCGCCGTATTACTCGGTGCCGCAATACATCTGCTCTTCTACGTCACCGTTTACCCGGTGCTGTGGGTGCTCTTCTGGCCGCTGCGCGCGTACCAGAAGAAGCATCACCCCGAGGAATACGCCGAGTCGCAGCGGGAAAAGTAGCCGCTAGGCACGTGACACCGCGGAGGCCGCCGCGATTTGTTCGGCGGTCGGCCGCACGCCGGTGTACCGCTCGAACTGTTCCGCCGCCTGCAGCGCGATCACTTCGGCTCCGGTGATGACGGCGATGCCCGCGGCGCGAGCCGCGCTGATCAACGGGGTCTCCGATGGCAACGCCACCACATCGAACACGGTGTGCGCGGCGCCGATGGTCTCCGCGTCGAAGGCGAGGTCGTGCTCCTCGGGGCCGCCCGCCATCCCCACCGGCGTGATGTTGACGATGACGTCGGCGGTGCGGTCGCCCACTTCGGCCGTGTACTCGTAGTCGAGCCGCTCAGCCAGAGCCCGCCCGGTGTCGGTATTGCGGGCCACGAGCGTGCCCCGGTGAAAGCCGTTGTCCCGGAAGGCCGCCGCGACGGCACTCGCCATTCCGCCGCTGCCCCGGAACAGCACTGACTGCGACGGCTGCAGGCCGTGTTCGGCGATGAGCCGCGCCACAGCCAGGTAGTCGGTGTTCGACGCGGTCAGATACCCGTCATCGTTGACGATCGTGTTGACAGCGTTGATGGACGCCGCGGACTGCTCGACGTCGTCGACGAGTTCGATGACATCCTGCTTGAACGGCATCGATACCGAGCACCCGCGGATCCCCAACGCACGAACACCGCCGATCGCCGCGGCGATGTCCGTCGTCGTGAACGCCTTGTAGATGAAGTCGAGGCCGAGCAGGTCGTACAGGTAGTTGTGGAATCTGGTCCCGATGTTGCTCGGGCGCGCCGCCAGCGAGATACACAGACGGGTGTCCTTGTTCAATGTCGGCCTTCGGCCTCCGGCGTTCAGCGCGGGCTTCACCTCACCCGACCGCCTTGATCACCTGCGACGTCGCACCCCGGATTTTCTTGACCAGCGACGCAGGCAGCCGTAGCGAGCCCGGGTTCGGGACGTCGACGACGGTGGTGACGACCCCGAGGTCGTCGCGCTGCCAGCTGGCGCCGTAGCGGTCCAGGATCGCCCGCATGGCGTGGTTGTCGCTGAGCACCCGTGCGGTAAAGCGTTCGACACCAACGTAATCCGCGGTGACGACGAGCGCGTCCATCAGGAACGTACCGATACCGCGGCCCTGGTAGTCGTCGCCGACGATGAACGCCACCTCCGCGACCGCCAGGTCGTCCTCGTCACGCACGAATCGCGCGTCGGCCACCACGGGCCCCTCGGCGCCCTCGGTCATCACCCAGACGAAGTGGTGCACATAGTCGACCTCGAACAGGTATGTCATCAAAGACTTCGTCGGCGTGCGCGGCGACTGGAACCGCCGGTACAGCGTCTCGCTCGAGAACTCGACCGGTCCGTTCGTCGTGCGTTCGCTGTCTCCCGGCAGGACCGGGCGCAGGTAGAAGACGGACCCGTCGCGCAGTTTCACCGGGATTGGGGTGATGAACGCGGCGAGCCGCTGACGCGCCGTACGCACCAGCTTCTCGACCATGCCCGGGATCTCGAGCATGGTCGCGAACGCTTCCCGGTCACCGACCCATCCCGAGAGTTGATCGAGCGCCACCACGGTGGCACTGCGCGGCGTGTCGCGCAGCAACGCGATCTCGCCGACGATGAGGCCGGGCTGAAGTTCGGCCACGGTGTCGTGCCCGTCGCCGCCGGCATGGCTGACTTCGGCGCGGCCGGATCCGATCAGCAAAAACGACACCGCGAGCTCGCCCTGTTGCATAAGCACCTGTCCGGGCGTCGCATTCAGCGGCTGCAACTGCGCCGCGAGCGGCGCCAGAGCTGCGGTCGAACAACCGGCGAAAACCTCTAGATCGACGAGTTCGTCGGCTCGGACGACGGTCGGGCCGGCCACCTCACGAGGCTACGGGGTGCTCGACTCGACGAGCAAGGAGCGCCGACAACGCTTGCGCGACAACGCCGCGGTGACGCTGTGTGGGATGCCTAAGCCGATAGGGCACTATTCGAGGATGAGCAATGATCAGTTCAGCACTCATGCCCAGCTCTTCGATCTGAGCGGAAAGCGCGCCCTGGTCACGGGCGGGTCGCGAGGTATCGGCCTGATGATGGCCCGCGGCCTCGTGCAGGCCGGCGCCCGTGTCGTGATCAGCTCGCGCAAGGCCGACGCCTGCGAAGCGGCCCGCGAACAGCTGTCCGGCCTCGGCGACGTCCAGGCGATCCCGGCCGACCTGTCCCGGCACGAGGAATGCCTGCGGCTGGCCGAACAGGTCACCGCGGGCGGCGAGCAGTTGGACATCCTGGTCAACAACGCGGGCGCGACGTGGGGTGAGCCGTTGGAGAGCTTCCCCGATTCGGCCTGGGACAAAGTTCTCGATCTCAACGTCAAGTCGCCGTTCTGGATGGTGCAGGCGCTGGTCCCCGCGCTCCGCGAGGCCGGGACGGCAGAAGATCCCGCACGGATCATCAACGTCGGCAGCATCGACGGCATTCGCCCGAGCCGGCTCCCGGTGTATTCGTATGTCAGCAGCAAGGCGGCGCTGCACAATCTGACGCGCATGCTGGCGTATGAACTGGGACCGCAGCACATCACCGTCAATGCCGTCGCTCCCGGGCCCTTCCCGTCCAAGATGATGGCCGCGACGCTCGAGTCGTTCGGCGACTCGATCGCGGCGTCGGCGCCGTTGCGCCGGATCGGACGCGACGACGACATGGCGGGCATCGCCGTGTTTCTCGCCAGCCGTGCCGGCGCCTACCTCACCGGCGCGGTGATCCCGGTCGACGGCGGACTCTCGACGACCGCCGCCGGGTGACGTGGCCGCCAAGGAACATCGCGACGGCGTCGACCTTTCCAATCTCGACGAACCGCTGACCCCCGATGCCGGGGCCACCAAACGCGACCTCGTCGACTATCTGGCGGCGGTCGCCGGTCGGATGCTGCCGGGGCTCGTCGATCGGCCGCTGACCGTTTTGCGGGTCCTGCGCGGGCGCGAACCGTTCATGCAGAAGAACGTGCCCAAGTACACCCCCGACTGGGTGCGGACGGTACCGATGTGGGCGGAGGCCTCACACCGCGAGGTGCACTACGCGCTGTGCAACGACTGGCGCACCCTGCTATGGCTGGCCAACCAGCGGGCAGTGGAGTACCACCCGACGCTCGGACTGGCGGACAACATCTATCGCCCAACACATCTCGTGCTCGACCTCGACCCACCCGATGGCGACTTCACGAAGGTGGTGGCCGTCGCGCATTTGGTGCATCAGGCACTGGCCGACACCGGGCTCGACGGCGCGGTCAAGACCAGCGGGGCCAAGGGGGTGCACGTCTTCGTCCCGATCGACGACTCGGCACCGGTCGACGACGTCGCCGCGGCGACCCGCGCGCTCGCGGCCCGTGCGGAAGCTCTCGATCCAGACATCGCGACGACGGCGTTCATCGTCGAGGACCGCGGCGGCAAGGTGTTCGTCGACGCCACCCGCGCGGGCGGAGCCACCGTCGCAGCGGCGTACAGCCCGCGGCTGCGCCCCGGCACGCCGGTGTCGTTTCCGCTCCAGTGGTCCGAACTCGACTCGGTCTCCCCCGCCGACTTCACCGTCCATACCGCGATCGACGCGCTCGACGGCCGGCCATCGTGGCAGGAGTCGATGCCGGCACCGCAGCGGCTGCCCGCCGACCTGATCGAACAGGGCCGCACCATTCCCGTCGCCAGAGTGGCGGCGATGCACGAAGGCAAGCGCCGGGCGAAAGCGCGCCGAGAACTCGGCGAGGACACCGACTTACGTTGAAGCAGAACATGATTCCGCGCCGGCCCGCCGACATCGATGTGACGATGTTCCGGGCGCTGACGGCGCGCGACGATGTGACCGCCGTGCGCGTCCACGATGTCGACCATGGGACGGCCACACGGGCGCGACTGGAAATCACCGGTGATGCACAACTGCCGAGCACGGCGTTCGTCAAACTGGCCCCCACCCGGCCCGCCGAGCGCCTCTTCAACCGGTTCATGGCGCTGGCGCACAACGAAGCCGAGGTATACCGACGACTGCACGCCGACCTGTCCGAGGTGATCCCCGCGCTGTACGGCGCGGCATCCAACGGCCGGGGCCGCGCCGTGGTCATCCTGGAGGATCTTGCTTTGCGCGGCGCGGTTTTCACGCCGCTGGCGACCGGGGCCAGCGCCCAGCAGGCGCTCGCCGTCGCCGGCGCGCTCGCGATCGTGCATCAGAAGTTCTGGCAGTCATCACGTTTCGATGGCGATCTCGCGTTCCTCGGTCCGGCCCGATCGCGCAACACCCGGCTCGGTCCGCACTCGTGGCATCTGCTGCACACGATCCCCAAGGACTTCGACGACATCGTGCCGCCGCAGTTCCGCGACGAGGCCAGGATGCTCATCAAGCGCCGTTGGGAAATCGCGGCACTGATGCGCACCTACCCGAACTCGCTCCTGCACGGTGACACCCATCTGGGCAACATCTGCTTCGTCGGCGACCGGCCCGTCCTGTTCGACTGGCAGGTCAGCTCGTGCGGACCGGCGATCAAAGACCTGGCGTATTTCGCTGCCACGTCCGTCGACTCCGACATCCGGCGCGCCATCGACACCGAACTCGTGCGCACCTACGTCGACACGCTGAACGGCGACGGCACCATGCGGCTCAGTTTCGACGACGCATGGGACTCATATCGACTGTTCGCCTTCACCGGGTACATCGCGGCGGGCGTCACGGCGGCGTTCGGCCGGCGCCTGCAGGGCGAAGCGACGACGCGGGCGGGCCTCGGCCGGGCGGTGGAAGCGGTCCGGGACTTCGCATCGCTGGACCTGCTACGCGCTGCACTCGGTGGGACGCGCTGACGGCGGGAAATCGTCCATGGGTAGGCTCGACCCGCGTCGTCGCACTCCGCGATGGCCAGCCATCCGGCTCGGCAACCCTGGGAGAGGCGTTGGACGCCCTAATCGACGATGAACACCACCTGACGCGCGGCCGAAGAGATTCGTTGGCATCTGCCGAGATCAGCGGGCCGCGCGCTCCGGTCGTTGACGACCTTCCCCAGGGCCTGGCCGACACGGTCGCAGACCTCATCGGACGGCCACGCGCCCGCGGCTGGATCCATCTGTGCTCCGCAATCACCGCCACTGCGGGCGGCTTGGCGCTGGTGTCCGCAGCGGTCATCGAGTCATCGCCGAGAGCGATTCTCGCGACGCTGATCTACACCGTCACCGTCGTCGCGATGTTCAGCATCAGCGCCGTTTATCACCGCAATCACTGGCACAACCCGGCAGCTCTCAAATGGATGAAGCGGCTGGACCATTCGGCGATCTTCATCTTCATCGCCGGTAGCTATACGCCGTTCGCGCTTTTGGCGATGCCGCCGAGCACCGGCAACCTCGTGCTGACCATTGTGTGGACCGGCGCCGCAGGCGGGGTGGCACTCAAGATGTGGTGGCCATCGGCACCGCGGTGGGTGGGAGTGCCGCTTTACCTTCTGCTCGGCTGGGTCGCAATCTGGTTCGCAGGCAGCCTGCTCGACGGTGGTGGTCCGATCGTCGTCGGCCTGCTCGTCCTCGGCGGAGTCCTCTACAACGTGGGAGCCATCCTCTACGCCATTCGTTGGCCGAACCCGTGGCCCCACACGTTCGGCTATCACGAGTTCTTTCACGCGTTCACTGCGGCCGCAGCCGTAAGCCATTATGCCGCAGTCTGGTTCGTCGTCCTCTAGTCGCGCAATGACCGCGGTCTGGCATTCATGTACGCGTTCGTGCGGCTCGCGCTAGGCGGGGTCGGCGAAAACCGGCCGCTCCCCTGACATGCCCGCCATCACCGCGGCGATCTGATTGGGCTTGCCGATGAGGTCAGACTGCAGCTCGGATTCGCGCCCCAGTGCCATCGCCGCGTCGTTGCTGACCCATGTCTCGTTGTAAAGCCTCTTCGCCGCGCGCACCGCATCGGGAGACTTCTGCGCAATCTCGTCGGCGAGCGCCAGCGCCGCCGCCAGCGGATCGTCGGCAGTCTTGGTGACCAATCCGAGTGCGGCGGCATCGGAACCAGCCAGGACGCGGCCGGTGAAGGTCAGCTCCTTGGCGACATCGATGGGCAGCAGCCTCGGCAGCGTCTGCGTGATTCCCATGTCGGGCACCAGGCCCCACTTGATCTCCATGATCGACAGCTTTGCGTCCGGCGCGGCGATCCGGATGTCGGCGCCGAGGGCGATCTGTAGACCACCGCCGAAGCAGTTGCCGTGGATCGCGGCAATGACCGGCGCCGGGACGAGCGACCAGTCGTAGGTGACGCGCTGGGCGACGTTGGCCACCCGATCGGCGTCGCGCGCCAGTAGACCGCCCGTGCCGTTGCCGCCTCCTGACATGAAGCTGGCGACGTCCAGGCCCGAGCAGAAGCTCTTGCCGTCGCCGTGCAGGACCACCGCACGAATCGATGGGTCGGCCGCCACCTGCTCGGCCGCCCGGATCAAGGCGTCGAACATGGCTTGGTCGAGCGCATTGTGCTTGTCCGCGCGCACCATCGTCACCGTTGCCACACCCTCGGCCGCCGTCCGCACCAGCACTCTGTCTTCGCCCATGCGTGCAATCTACCGACCGGTCGGGTAGGCGAATCTGCCAGCTGCCGCCACCACCGAAATGCTTCAGACGCGCATTGCACGGTGCGTCCCCGCGCTAGTCTTTGCCGATGATCGCAGGCGACAGGGCGCCTGACTTCACGCTGCTGGATCACACCGGCCGACCACGGACGCTGTCCGGGCTCCTTTCCGAAGGGCCAGTCGTGCTGTTCTTCTATCCCTTGGCGTCCTCTCCGATGTGTACCGCCCAGGCGTGCCATTTTCGGGACCTGAGCAACGAATTCGCCGCGGTGGGTGCCCGTCGAGTGGGCATCAGCACCGACACCGTCGACAGGCAGGCACACTTCGCCCAGCAGCGCTCGTTCGACTATCCGCTGCTGTCCGACGTGGACGGCGTTGTGTCCGAAATGTTCGGGGTGCGCCGAGGCAGGCTCGCCAAGTTGCAGAAGTCCCTGGCGACACGCGGTGCGTCTCCCCGACGCGGCAGGCACACTCGGCGCCGGGGCCTGATGGCCCGGCTGCTGCCGGTCAGGCGGACGACGTTCGTCATCGGCACCGATCGCACCGTGCTCAAGGTCGTCTCCACCGAACTGCGCGCATCGGTGCACGCCGACCAGGCCTTGTGGTTCTTGCAGAACCTCCACCTGCCGCATGCCAGAGGCACGCACACCGCACCACAACAGCCGCCGCCGGAAGCCAGACCGCTCGGCGATCTCTTCATCGAACCGGAGGCCGCCGCGCGCGAGCCGAATCTGGTCCGGCCATACGCGCTGACGGCCGGCCGCACCGATGCCGATGTCGAGCTGCCCCTCGAGGCTCCGGTCCAAGCGGCAGTCACGGCCACGCCGCCGCGCTGGCCGAAAAACGATGTGCGGGGCCAGATCCTGACATACTGCGCGCGCAGCCGGTCGATCGCCGAGATCGCCGCTGCGCTCTCGTTACCGCTCGGTGCGACGCGGTTCCTGGTCGGCGATCTGGTGATACAGGGCCATCTGCGGGTGAACGCCACCCCGGCCGACTCGATGACGATCGAGGAACGGCGCGAACTGTTGACGAGGACGCTGCGCGGCCTACGCGCACTCTGAGCGGGTCGATCCGTTCAAACCGGTGAGACGACTGAGCGCGGCGAAGCCGTCGTCGCTGCCGGGCCAGTGGGCCCGGACCGCATCCATTCCGGCTCGTCGCACGACACTGCGCAGGACCGCTGTGACGATGATGGCGTCGTCCGCGTAGCCGAGCACGGGGACGAAGTCGGGAATCAAGTCGAACGGCATCGCCAAGTAGGCCAACAGCAATGCGAGTCGGATCCTGACGCCGCGGGGTAGCGACTTGTCAGCGGCGAGCCGGCGGATGAGGCGAAGCATGTCGGGCAGGATGCGAATTGCCTCGCGCAGCAGCCCTGCGCGGGGTCGCACCACGATCAGTGCGATCACCAGAGCAAGCCAGGACAGCACAAGTGCTACGGCAACGCCGATGATCAGGTCCCACCAGAAGGATCCCGTCACACACACCCCCGCAGATCGTTCACCACGATCGAACCTACTAGCGGGTGGGTGATGCGAGTGGCCTCGGCAACCGCTTAAGGATGTGTCAGGCCGGGCAAGCAGTTGATGAACGGTATGCACGGCGGAGGCGGTGGCGCCGGCGGGCCGGGCGGCTGCCCCTGGATGATGACCGGTTCGGTCAGCGGCGCATTGGGGTCGAAATAGAAGGTGTGGCAGACGTTCATGTCCCAGTTCGGTATCGGCTCCATGCCCGAGCCCGGACACCACAGCTGACCACAGACGCCGTTCGCGTCGCAGGTGCCCGGCGGCCCCTCGGGCGGCGCACACGGCGGAGTATTCGCGTTCGACGGTGAACAGAACGGTACTGCGTTCGCCGCAGGCGCCAGCACGGCTGCGACGTTCATGCCGACGGAGGCAAACGTGGCCGTCGCACACGCTGCGATAAGGGCTTTGTGCATGTGGCCAGTAAACCGCGCCACGTTGCCTACCAATCCCAATATCTGCGTCCGGCGCATGAGTACTAACGTCGATGCCACCGACGATGGAGGTGCGCGTGGCCGGACGGATTCCCTTGGTCGATTACCTGGTGCTGGACGGCGACGAGCCACATCTGGTCGCGCAGCAATGCGCGAACTGCGGCGCCCGGTTCTTCGACCGGCGCAACTCGTGCGCCGGCTGTTTCGCCACCGACTTCACGACGGTGCCTATCCCGACCGAGGGCGTGGTGCGGGCATTTACGGTCGTCGCTTTTGCCGCACCGGGTATTCCCGTTCCGTTCGTCGCAGCGGTCGTCGATTGCGGGGGGACGCAGGTTCGCGCCAACCTCATCAACGTCGAGCCCGACGCCGAGCACGTCCGGGACGGCATGAAGGTGCGTCTGGCCACCCATTCGATCGGCACCGATTCCGAGGGCACCGAGGCCATTGGCTTCGGCTTCGAGCCCGTCGACTAACCCGCACCCCATCTGGCGAAGGAGTTTCAACGATGAGCGCAAGCGACGAGGTGTGGATCGTCGGCATTCAGATGACCAAATTCGGCAAGCACCCCGACCTGGACACCGTCGACCTGGCGGCGGAGGCGGCGACGGGAGCACTCGCCGACGCAGGGGTCACGATGGCGGATATCGGGGTGATCGCGGCCGGCAACCTGATGAACGCCAGTGCCGGTATCGGACAACAACTTCAGAAGCAGATCGGTCAGACCGGCATCCCCGTCTACAACGTCGCCAACGCATGCGCGACCGGTGCGACGGCGCTGCGGACCGCCATCATGGCGGTGAAGGCCGGCGAAGTCGATTACGGTCTGGCCGTCGGCGTCGAAAAGCTCTCCGGCGCAGGACTGCTTGGCGGGGGCGGTTCGAAGAAGAAGGACGCCGATACCTGGACGCCGGCCGGCCGGTACGGCGCGGTCGCGCCGATCGACGGCCGGATCGGCACCGAGACCATGCCTGGCGTATTCGCGCAGATCGGCATGGAGTACGGCCACAAGTACGGCGGCACCAGCTTCGAGTTGTTCGCCAAGATCAGCGAGAAGAATCACGCGCACTCGACACTGAATCCGCTTGCGTCCTACCAGAAGAGGTTCACGCTGGAGCAGATCATGAACGACGTCATGATCGCGTACCCCAACACCCGTCCGATGTGCTCGGCCAACTGTGACGGTGCCGCGGCCGCGGTCGTGTGCAACGGCGAGACGCTGGCTTCGCTGTCGCTCGAACAGCGGCGCCGAGCGGTGAAGGTGTCGGCCTCGGTGCTGACCACCGACCCCTATGAGGAGGGCTGCCAGGTGCTGCCCAACGTCAACACGTTGACGCGCAAGGCAGCTGCCATCGCCTACGAGCAGGCCGGCGTCGGGCCGAAGGATCTCGATCTGGTCGAGCTACACGACTGCTTCGCCACTGCGGAACTGGTGCACTACGACAACCTGATGCTGTGCGAAGAGGGCGGGGCCGCTGACTTCTTCAATTCCGGCGCCACCTGGCGCGACGGCTCGACCCCAGTGAATGTGTCGGGCGGGCTGGAGTCGAAGGGCCATCCCATTGCCGCGACGGGCATCGCCAACGTCTGGGAGATCTGCCACCATCTGCGTGGCGAGGCCGGCGACCGGCAGATCGAGAACGCAAAGGTCGGCCTGGCCCACGTGATCGGACTGGGCTCGGCCTGCGGCGTCCACATCCTGGAGAAATCGGCTGCGTGAGGCAGCTGCTGATCAATCGTTGTGGAGCTAAGGGGATTCGAACCCCTGACCTTCTCGATGCGAACGAGACGCGCTACCAACTGCGCCATAGCCCCTGATACCGGTAGCACACGCTACCAGTCGCAGCCCGCGGGTCGAAAACCGCAGGGCTACTGGCCCGCGGCGCGCGGAAGGTCGTAGTGACGTGCGAACGGGGCGTAATCGAGGTGCTCGAAGATCGGGTCCTCGTCGTCGATCTCCAGCACCACCGAGCCCGGCCGCCGCAGTCGTGACGGCACGACGTCGAACTCTCTGTCGTCGGTGTTCTCCACCCCGAGCCGCGACCGGGCCATGCGCTGCGCGCGACGGCGCCGCAACTTCTCCTCGATCCGGGTCTGGCGTCGCAGGTAGCCCAGGTAGAACAGTGTCACCGCGCTGACGACGGCGCTGACCCACCACATGATCGGCGAGACGGTGTACGCCGTCACGACCGCCGCGATCACCAGCACCGCCATGACGGTCAGCATCCGCTTGCGGAACTTGTACTTGCGCGCGCTCACCGCGGCACCGGTCTTCGATTCGTAGCGGCGCTTGCGGGCGGCACTCAGCGAGTCGGCCAGCTCGAGGTCGTTGTCCGACGGCGACTCCAGACCGGCGGAATCGGCGACGTACTCATACTCGTCGTCGGTACCCTCCAATGCGGGTCCGGCTTCGGGTTCGCGCTCGGCCTGCGGTTCGCCGGCCTCTTCGGCAACGGGTTCCTCTTCGGCGACGCCATCGAAATCCAGTGTCAGCTCGTCGGTTTCAGCCCGCGCGGACTCACCGACCGGTAGCGCGGTGGCGTCCTCGTCGATCACGTCGACATCGAGGTAGCCGGGATCCTCGTCCTTCTCTTCGACGGCGGCAACCCGCACGACCGTCCGGCGGGCCGGGGCCTCTTGTGCCTCGTCGTCGCGGTCTTCGTCGAGGTCGTCATCGAGGTCTTCCTCGGACGGCCGCCAGTCCGGATCGCTGGCATGGCCGGCCGCGGGCGACTTGCGCCGTAGGAGCCGAGCTCGGCTGTCGTTGAGAACCCGCGTCGCCAGCGCGACGTCGCTGGTGCGGCGCACTGCGTCTCGCTTGCTGATCAGCATCGGGACGAGCACGAACAGCCAGAGGACGACGAGAGAGATCCACAGGAGGGATTGGGGGATGCTTGGCATGTCGCCGGCTCCTTTCCCCGTTAAGGCTAGGTCTTCTGACCTGCGCATCCGTGGATGGCGCGCCGAGACAATTACACACCTGTAATTCGCTGCTGACAAGCACCAACAGTCACATGTGTCACTTTTGCAACAGATTGGCCTGGGTTCGGCATCGCGAGATCGACGCAGGCATCACGTCCAGCTCGCGTGGCCCTGGCGCACCAGAGTCGACGCCGCCGAGCCGTTGAGCTCCTCGATGGTGATCGCCACCAACAGATGATCGCGCCATGCGCCGTCCACCTCGAGGTAACGGCGCAGCAAGCCCTCCTCGCGAAAGCCGACCTTTGCCAGCACAGCGCGACTCGCGGCGTTCTCGGGGCGCACCGTCGCCTCCACACGGTGCAACCGCACCGCGCTGAAACAATGGTCCAGCCCCAACGCCAGCGCGGCCGTCGCGACACCACCGCCCGTCGACGAGCTGGCCACCCAGTACCCGATCCACGCCGAACGCAGCGCCCCATGCGTCACGTTTCCGATGGTCAATTGGCCGGCGAAGTCCCCGTCCAGTTCGATCACAAACGCCAACATCCGGCCCTTGCGCGCCTCTGACCGCAGCCCCGAGCACACCGAAGGCCAAGCCGTAATGGCGTGCCGCACTTCCCAATCCTGGCCGGTGGTCGGCTCCCACGGCTCGAGATGAGCCCGGTCGGCCAACCGGATACGGCTCCACTGCGGACCATCGCGTAGCCGTACCGGACGCAGCCTCACCACGCCGGCGGGCACCCGCAACGGGCCGGCCGGCTGCGGCCACCCCGGATGTATGGAACTGGAACGCCACAGATTCATGACGGGTTGCCCGGCGTCGATCAGCCGCGCTGGGCCAAGAACGCGACGTCGACGATCTCGCCCGTGCGGATCTGTTCGGCCTCACTGGGAACGACGACCAGACAGTTTGCCTCGGCGAGCGTCGCGAGCAGATGCGACGGTGCGCCGGGCACGCCGCCGAGCGCCTGCACCAGGTACTCGCCGGTGTCCTGATCGCGCATCAACTGTCCCCGTAGATAACCCTTGCGACCGGCCACCGAGGCGATCGGCGACAGGGTGCGCGCCTGCACGATCCGCCGATGCGCCTGGCGCTTACCCAGCGACAGCCGGATCAGCGGACGCACCATGACCTCGAAAACGACAAGCGCACTGACGGGGTTGGCGGGCAACAGGAACACCGGCACGCCGTCGCGTCCGAGCTGACCGAAGCCCTGCACCGAGCCCGGATGCATGGCGATGCGCGCGACTTCCATCTCGCCGAGTTCCGCGAGGACCGCCCGCACACCTTCGGCGGCGGCCCCGCCGACCGCTCCGGCGATCACCACCACCTCGGCCCGGTTGATCTGACCCTCGATGACATCGCGCAGCGCCTTGGGGTCCGTGTCGACGATGCCGACGCGGTTCACCTCCGCGCCCGCGTCGCGTCCCGCGGCGGCCAGCGCGTAGGAGTTGACGTCGTAGACCTGCCCATTGCCCGGCGTGCGGGAGATGTCGACGAGTTCGCCGCCCACACACAGCACCGTCAGCCGCGGCTTCGGATGCACGAGCACGCGATCGCGGCCAACCGCGGCCAACAGTCCCACCTGTGCGGGACCGATGATCGCGCCCGCCCGCACCGCCACGTCACCGGGCTGCACGTCGTCGCCCGTTCTGCGCACGTAGGCGCCGGAACGCACACCGCGCAACACCCTCACCCGCGAGTCCCCGCCGTCGGTCCACCGCAGCGGGAGAACCGCGTCGGCGAGCGTCGGCATCGGCGCACCGGTCTGGACCCTCGCGGCCTGGCGGGGCTGCAGCCGGCTGGGGGTGCGGGCGCCCGCCGCGATCGAACCGATGACCGGCAGGCTCACCTCGCCATCGGAGCCCGTCCCGGCACTGTCGTCGCCGTCGTCCTCGTCGCCGGTTCCGACGCCGAGGACGTCGACGCTGCGGACCGCATAGCCGTCGATCGCGGCCTGATCGAATCCCGGCAGCGGACGCTCGGTGACCACCTCTTCGGCACACATCAGACCCTGCGCCTCGGCGATCGCCACCCTGACCGGTCTGGGGGCCACCGCGGCCGCGGCTACTCGGGCCTGCTGCTCCTCAACCGACCGCACTACACGCCTTTCTAGGTGTCAGGGCGATCGCCGCGGGTCAGCAATCGATCAGCCCCAAGCGCTCCACCAACCACCGCCGTAGCTCGGGCCCGTAGTCGTCGCGCTCCAACGCAAAGTCAACCGCAGCCTTGAGGTAGCCGCCGGGATTTCCGAGGTCGTGTCGAGAACCGCGGTGCACGACGACGTGCACCGGATGCCCTTCGTTGATCAGCAGCGCGATCGCGTCGGTCAACTGGATCTCACCACCCGCCCCGCGTGGAACCCGCTTCAGTGCACCGAAGATCGCGCGATCGAGCACATAACGGCCTGCGGCGGCATACGGCGACGGCGCATCCTCGGCCTTCGGCTTCTCGAACATGCCCTTCACGCGCATCACGTTCGGATTGTTGGTGTCGGCGACGGGTTCGACGTCGAAGACGCCGTAGGCGCTGATCTCGTCGCGCGGCACCTCAAACGCGCACAGCACCGAACCGCCGCGCTTCGCACGGACTTTCGACATCGTTTCGAGCACGCCGGTGGGCAGCACCAGATCGTCGGGCAGCAACACCGCGATCGCGTCGTCGTCGTCCGTCAGGACACTCTCCACGCAGCCGACGGCGTGGCCGAGACCCAGCGGTTCGGACTGAACCACGGACTCCACCTTGAGGAGTCCGGGCGCACGCCGCACCTTCGCCAGCATCGAATGCTTACCGCGCGCCTCCAGCGTGCCCTCGAGCACGAGGTCCTGCACGAAGTGGGCCACCACCCCGTCCTTGCCTTCGGAGGTCACGATGACGAGCCGTTCGGCACCGGCCTCGGCGGCTTCCGCGGCGACCAGTTCGATGCCCGGCGTGTCCACGACGGGCAACAACTCTTTCGGCACCGTCTTCGTCGCCGGCAGGAACCGCGTCCCCAAGCCTGCCGCCGGGACGACAGCAGTCAGCGGAACCGGTACGTCGGGCCGTGTCATCGTTCACACACTAGTGTCCTTACGTCGGTTGAACCTCCCGAGGCCCGAGGTTTGGAGGCGGTGCGTGCGAACGAAAGCCGAACTGCGCACGGCGATCTTGAAGGCTCGCCGCGCGGTGCCGCCGAACGTGCATGCCGTAGAAGCGCAGGCTCTCGCCGACCGTCTTTCGGCGGGCATCGCCGATGTCATAACCGTGTGCGCGTATGTGCCGGTCGGGTCAGAGCCGGGATCGATCGAGCTGCTCGATTCACTGCAGCGCCGTGGTGTGCGGGTACTGCTGCCCGTCGCCCGCGGTGATATCGCAGGTCTCCAGTGGGCCGAATACCGCCCCGGCGAGCTCGTCGAGGCGCCGTTCGGATTGCGCGAACCCGCGCCACCGTGGTCGGGGGGCGACGCGATCGCCGATGCCTCGGTAGTCCTGGTGCCGGCACTCGCGGTCGATCGCAGCGGCGTCCGGCTGGGCCGCGGCGCGGGCTTTTATGACCGTGCGCTTCCGTTGGCGGATAGGGCCGCCCGCCTGATCGCCGTTGTGCGCGACGACGAGCTCGTCGACACCCTGCCCGCCGAGCCGCACGACGTGCCCATGACCCATGCGCTGACCCCGGGCAGCGGACTCGTGACGCTCGGGTAGCTGGAGGTGCCTGACCTCGACGACCAGGATCGATGCCCGGAGGAGGCGCGGTCGCCGGGTGGGAATGCCGACGGGCACGTAGCGGTTCTAGCACTTGAGCCGGTAGAGTGCTAAGAAGTTTGACGACCTTCGGAGGTTTCCGTGCCCACGTATTCCTATGCGTGCACCGAATGCGACAACCGCTTCGATGAGGTGCAGGCGTTCAGCGACGATGCGCTGACCACCTGCTCCAAGTGCAGTGGCCGTCTGCGCAAGCTGTTCGGCAACGTAGGAGTTGTGTTCAAGGGCAGCGGCTTCTACCGCAACGACAGCCGCGAGGCGTCCAAGAGCTCCTCGTCGTCGTCTTCTTCTTCGGCAGCGTCCTCGAACGGCTCATCCGGCAGCTCGGATTCGTCCTCGTCGTCCGACAAGTCGTCGGACAAGTCCACCTCCAAGTCGTCCAGCGACTCGAGCTCGAGCTCCAGCTCGTCAAGTTCGGCGCCCGCCGCCGCGGCGTCGAGCTAGTTATCCACAGGCGCGGCGTCAGCCCGCACCATCACCCTCGTCGGCTGCCTAGTTTGGCGGTATGGGGGAATCGCTCAATCCGACGGCGCTGAGCCGCCTTACCGATCGCCTACGCCCCGACTGGTCACGCACCGTGGCGGCGCGACGGGTCGCCGCCGGCGCTCTTGTCGTCTTGGCCGCCGTCGCGGCACTTCGACCCGATCCGGCGCACGAGCGCACCGACATCGTCGTTGCCGCCCGAGACCTGGCGCCGGGCATCGAACTCACGGCGGACGATGTCCGGCTCGAAACCCGTTTGGCGACAACGGTTCCCGATGGATCACAGACAGATCTCACGGTCGTGGTCGGCGCGACGCTGGCTGGCCCGGCGCGCCGCGGCGAGGCACTGACCGACGTGCGGTTGCTGGGACCGCGGCTGGCCGAATCGGCGGCAGGCCCCGATGCGCGCATCGTTCCACTCCACCTTGACGACACCGCCCTGCTCGACCTGATCCGGCCCGGCGACGTCGTTGATGTACTCGGCGCCGGAGCCGATGCGGGCGTTGGCGGCGACGCCGAGCCTGCGGTCGTGGCGACCGACGCGGTGGTCGTCCTGGTATCCCCGAAATCGACCGGGGCGGGCGGCGGTGATCGTGTGGTGCTTGTCGCCCTACCGGCTCACGACGCGAACAAGGCGGCGGGTGCGGCGCTGGTGCAGACCGTCACGCTCACCTTCCACTGACCGCGTCAGGGTTGCGGGACCGGCGTGGTGGTCGGGGCCGTGACGGAATCGTGCTCGATCGCATCCAGGACCATGTCGGCCAACTCCTCGGTGCTCGACGATCCGGGTTGCGTGGGCGGCGGCGGGGGCGGAACGGGTTGCGCGTTGGCCGGACTCCCCGAAGGCGAAGCGACCACCGAAATGCCTATCAGCACTCCGCTACCACCGCGGACAGCCACCGCATTGCAAGCCCTCCCCATATTTTGTCTGGCACACAGCCGAACTGACCGCTGCACGCAAGCTAGCACCGGTCTTCGGGTGCTGCAGGGCCATCGGGACTAACGTCGAGTGTCTGTCAGATTGCCGGACTTGCAGGAAGGAACTTGCGCGCATGTTAAAAGGCTTCAAGGAGTTTCTCGCCCGGGGCAACATCGTCGATCTATCGGTGGCGGTGGTCATCGGCACCGCGTTCACGGCGCTGGTCACCAAATTCACCGACAGCATCATTCAGCCGCTCATCAACCGGATAGGCGCGGGTGGCGACTCCGACTACGGCATTTTGAAGATCAGCATCGGCGGTGGCCAGACCATCGATCTGAACGTACTGCTGTCGGCGACCATCAACTTCCTCCTCGTCGCCGCGGTCGTTTACTTCCTCGTCGTGACGCCCTACAACCGGCTGCGCAAGAAGGGCGAAGTCGAGCAGGCCCAGGACACCGAGCTGTCCCTGCTCACCGAGATCCGCAACATTCTGGCCGACACCCCGGGGCGCGACACCGACACCGCGGAGACCACAAGTAACGAGAAGACCTGAGCGACATACGAAACGGCCCCCGGATGATTCCGGGGGCCGTTCCGTTGCTTAGGAGAAGTGTTGGTTCATGTTCCAGGGCTCGCCGTAGGTGGTGACGCTGTCACCAGCCGACGAGATGAGCCGAGCGAACGGACGCAGCAGCACACCACCGGCGGCGCCGGTCACCGTGCCGTGCACGTTCGACACCGCCACACCGCCGGCCTCACCGGCGACATCATCCCACGCCGTCATCGACACCCTCGACGACACCCAGAACAACAACTGCTACGCCACTCGTCGAGGACGTCCGGGTCACCGGCTGGCACGTCCAGGTCCGGCTCCGCTTTGAACTACCCAGTTTTGAGGCGCTTAAGTCTGTGGCGAGCAAACTTGGTATCTCGGAGGAGTCGCTGCGCCGGTGGCGGCGCAAGGCGTAGGTCGATGCCGGTGAGCGATTCGGAACGACGAGCCAAGAGCACGCCGAGATCCGCCGACTTAAGCGTGAACTCGCTGAATCACGCAGAGCCAACGAGGTCCTCAAAACTGCATCCGCGTTTTTCGCCGGCGAGCTCGACCGCCCCACGACGAAATGATCGCCTTCATTGACTGGCACCGCGATCAGTTCGGGGCCGAGCTCATTCGCCGTGTCTTGCGGGCAGCAATCACTGGATTTCTCACCTCGCGCGGCTATCGGGCGGCCAAGACCCGCCCGACCTGCGACCGTGAGATCGGCGACGAGCAGCTGATCGCCGATCTGCGCGAGGTGCACGAGAAGAACTACCCGTGCTACGGGGTGCTCAAGATGCATCAGGCCATGAAGCTTCAGGGTTGGCGGTGCGGCCGCGAGTAGACCCCGCCGGTTGATGCGCAAGGCTGGACTGCGCGGGGTACAGGGGGCAAGCCAGTGTTCACCACGGTCACCGATCCGGCCGAGCAACGGCCGGCAGAACTGCTCAGCCGGCAATTCAGGGCGCCCGCCCCGAACCGGTTGTGGGTCGCCGACATCACCTTTGTGCGCACCTGGCAGGGATTCTGCTACACCGCCTTCGTCACCGACGCCTGCGCCAGAAAGGTCGTCGGCTGGGCGGTTGCGGCCAGTATGCGCACCGAGGACCTACCTCTGCAGGCATTCGAACATGCTGTGTGGCAGGCGAACTCAGACGTTTCTGGATTGGTGCATCATTCCGACCGCGGATCACAGTACTATCGCTGGTATGTACCGAGCGGTTGGCCGAGCTTGGGATCGCCCCCTCGGTGGGCTCGCGGCAATAGTTATGACAACGCCCTCGCCGAGGCGGTCAACGCCGCCTACAGGACCGAGTTGATCAACCGTGGCAAACCGTGGCAAACCGTGGCGCTGCATCGACGACGTCGAGCTAGCCACCGCCCAATGGGTGTTCTGGTACAACGAGGAACGCCTGCACGAGACCCTCGGCTACGTTCCACCAGCCGAGTACGAGGCCGCCCGCACCGGCGCCTCACACCCAGCGAGCCAGCGTACCCCGGCCCTCGCAACCGAGTAGGAGCAAAACCTGAGTACTTCAATCAGGGAAGAACAACTAAGCCGCAACCAGCGGGTCGGTGGCCACCGGCGTAGTCGTTCAAGACGGATCCGAACCGTCGCGCATGACGTGCGGTTCGTTGCTGCATCATGTGTCAAACTTGACCACACCGTTATGCACTGCGCTACGTGCGCGGTGTTAGACTCGCCCCCGTGAACGCCACCAGGGCTCGTGCGGCCAAGCGATTGCGACTCGCTGTCGTCATCGCGGTCGCAGTCTTGGCCATGGTGCTCGGGACCAAGTTCGGTCTGCCTCACGCCGACGCCTCCGAGGTCCACGGGGACCATGCCCTGCAGGCGTCTTCTATGGCTGACTATGCACCGTCTTCCATGGATGAGTTTGCGCCGTCGGCGACTACCGAACATTCACACCTGATGCCGGACGGCGAGTGCCACTCGGCTCCGTCCGGTTCCTTGATTTCTGCAGCTGTGCCGCGGGACGGAATGGATCGGACCGCCTTAGGCGTGGCTGCAACGGCCGTTTCCGCTATGCCCGTCGTAGCGGGGTGGATTGCGCTCCGGGCGACGCGCGGACCCCCCGGTGTGCTTACTGGCTATTTTGCGGGTCGCACCTTGCTGATCCGGAACTGTATCGCTCGTCGCTGACTGGGTAGCGCCAGGCCTGAGTGCTGCGTGCACGTATGGCCGGTGACCGCTATCCCAAGTTATCTGCCGCGGGTTTCGCGGCAACGACGCAGAAAGCGATATTCACATGACAACAGCTTTGCCTTTTCGCAGTGGCGAGTCTCTCCGTCCCATGCGGCGTAGCGCCGCGGGCAGATTGCACCGCCCAGCTACCGTGGCCACTCGCAGCTCCGGTTCCCTGGTAGGCCGGACTCCGGTATTGCGGGTGTCAGCGCCGTTGACCGACGCCGACCGAGGCTTCTGGGCCAAACTGGAGGGTTTCAATCCTGGCGGCGGGATGAAAGATCGACCTGCCATGCACATGGTGCAAATGGCTCAGGCCCGCGGGGAATTGCGCCCCGGTGCGCGAATCGTGGAATCCACCAGCGGCACATTGGGTTTGGGGCTGGCCCTGGCTGGGATGGTGCACCGGCATCCGGTCACCCTTGTTACCGATCCGGGGATGGAGCCGATCGTGCAGCGCATGTTGGCCGCCTACGGCGCCGACGTAGATTTGGTGCGCGAGCCTCATCCGGTCGGTGGGTGGCAGCAGGCTCGCAAAGACCGAGTCGCCGAGCTGCTGGCGGCCGACCCGCACGCGTGGGTTCCCGACCAGTACAGCAACCCCGACAATGTCGACGCCTACCAGCCGCTGGCCCTCGAGTTGCTGGCTCAGCTCGGAGACGTCGACGTGCTGGTGTGCTCAGTGGGGACCGGCGGGCACTCAGCGGGGGTCGCGCGGGTGCTTCGCCAGGCCAATCCTCACTTGAAGCTGATCGGCGTGGACACGATTGGGTCGACCATCTTCGGGCAGCCGGCCGCAACCCGCCTGATGCGGGGGCTGGGATCAAGCATCTATCCCCGCAATGTCGACTATGCGGCGTTCGACGAGGTGCACTGGGTGGCTCCGGCCGAGGCGGTGTGGGCGTGCCGCGCCCTGACAAAAACCCACTACACGAGCGGCGGATGGAGCGTGGGCGCGGTGGCTTTGGTCGCCGGGTGGGCGGCGCGCACTTATGAACCCGATATCACGATCGCGGCGGTGTTCCCCGACGGGCCCCAGCGCTATTTCGACACCATCTACAACGACGATTACTGCCGTCAGCACGGTTTGCTCGGCGGTGACCCGCCGCGCGAACCGGCGGTCATCGATGACCCGAGCAAGCAGGTGGTGCAGTCCTGGACCCGTTGCGAGAGGGTCGTAGATCCCGCGCAGTGACGGTCGTGAAACGCATCGTTCGGGAAGTGCGTTGGGCTCGGTCATAAGGGGATTCCCCGGCCGCTAAACACGGCGGACGACAGCCGCGCACGGATGCTGCGACTCGGCGCTTTCGGACGACTCAACCCGCGGTGGTGCCCGCGCTCAAGGTTTTCCGAAACGCCGATTGGGATCGGAGCAAACGCAATGGGCTCCTTTAGATCTCGCCGAGACCGACATCGCGGAGTCCCTAAGGAGGTGCCGACCACGATTCAACGAAGTGCAATCTGTCTTTTACCGAAATTCTCTGGAAGGAAAACTCAGACATGATACGAAACAAAAAATTGCATCGACCGGTTCGGGCGCTGATTAATGCCGTTGCCATTTCCGGCGGACTCGCTTTGGCTGCGGGCGTGGCCCCGGTTGCAGCGCAAGCAGCACCGTCGCCTGGCCCGGGTGTCGACTACAGCCTCAACAGACCGCATGGGGGCGGCCACGGCGGGGGCGGCCACGGCGGGGGCGGACGCGGCGGGGGCGGCCACGGCAACGGCGGACGCGGCGGCAACGCCTACGGCGGAGGCCATGGATTTTACCCGCCGCCCCCCCTGCCTCACCTCTGCGTGCCGTTCCTGCCTTGCCGATGACGAGATAAAGCGGTCGCGGGTACGGCATACCGTTGCGCGAGCGGCGGTATGCCGTGCTCTTCGGTTTTCGTGCGTCGGCGTCGCGCTGAGTTCCTTTCACTCGGGGCCCGCTGAGAACCGGTCCAGGCACTCGACGCCATTGGTCGGCTAGCGTGTTCGCTGGTGTTGCGGTCCAGCGTGGTTGGCTGTGCCGGGCGCAGTGCCTGCCAGGCGTCGATCGCCTGTCTCAGAAGAGGTCGACGGGTTTGGTGAACGCGGTACCGGACGTGTGGACGGGCACGTCGAGCAGGCAGACGGCCTCTTCGGCGAGCACGTCGGGTGAGTCGGCAGGAATGGGCTGACCGTTGTGTTGCCAGCGCACGCAGCCAACGCGCAGTAAAAGACAGCTCGTCGCCGCGCAGGCCGCTGAACAGCCAACTCAGCGTGATCGCCCGGATCAGCTCGATCGGGAGGGTGTGGGCCGAGTTGCCCGGCAGATGATCGGGGGCGAGGTTCTTAATCGCGCTGGAAATGCTGGAGGCTCCTGACCTTGGAAACGAGGATGCAGGTATGCCGGAAGAGCCTCCTGGGAAGCCGACGACACGCCGATACAGTCCGGAAGAGAAGCCGCCGAGGTGCGGATGGTGCGGGTGTTGCGCGCCGAAATGGGTAACGAGCAGGGAACCGGGCAACGGGGTGGCCCGTCTGCTCGGCTACGGCGTCGAGTCGGTGCGAATGTGGTTGCGCCAGGCAGATATCGATGACGGATTAGCTCCAGGGGTATCGACCGCAGAGTCAGCGCGGGTCAAGGAACTCGAGCAGGAGAACCGAGAACTCGAGCGCGCGTTGAGATTCTGAAGCGGACGGTGAGTATCTTCGGAGCCGAGCGCGACCGCCAACACGAGAAATAGTCGACTTCATCGGGCGCCTCGGCGACCACCGCACCGCACGCTCACGAAACTCGTCGGGGTACTCGCTGACGCGTCCCATAAGTCAGGTGCTCTAAAGATCGAGAGTCTTTGGAAACGCCGGGCGGGCGAGTCACCCCGAATCAGAGACGATTCGACACACACCCACCATTTCGCCGGCCTTCGTGTTTCCCGCAAGTCATTCAGCGGTGGGCCGTAAGTGATTATTACGGTCGAGGCGGTGCAAGGCGGCTGCAGACATCAAGCCGATGAGAAGCAGTCCTGCCCAGACGAGTTCGCTCCATCCAATGTCTCGCGCAGCGCCCAGGATGGAGCCGGCGGCCAGGTTTCCGAAGAGAATGCCGACGCCGATAATGGTGTTGTAGAACCCGTAATGGGTAGCCACCAGCCGTCCCTTGCTCAGTGATATGACGGTATCCATCTCGAACGGGAAGACGGCAGCTGAGCCGACTGCCAGTAGGGCCGCCGACACGAGCAGCGCGGCCACCGCTACGCCGGTTCCGAGCCGGTCTGCGTCGGGGAACACGGCCAGCGGTACGAAGGAAATGGCCAGCACCATCATTCCGATGACCAGACTGTGCCCGGCTCCCCATCGGGCGGCGAACCAGCGGGTGATACGCAGCTGTCCGGCCACCGCGACAACTCCGGAGACGGCGAAAATCGCCGCCACGAGCAAAGATTCGCTCTGCGGTGCCAGATACTTGGCCTGTAAGGGCAGGGTGAGGTAGATCTGGAACGACAATACGTAAGAGCCGATCATCGCCGCTGCGAACAGCAGAAACGACCGATTTCTCACCACTGTTCGCCAGTCGTCGATGATGGAGGTCTTCTCCAAGACCTGGTCCGCGCTGTGTTGGGGTAATGCCATCAATTGCGCGACGGTCAAGACCGCGAACACGATCGCGGCAGCCAGTGCGGTGATGCGAAAGTCGAGCACCATCAACGCGACTCCCACCAGCGGGCCGAGCAGAATTCCGGCCTGGTAGAAGATATTGAACAATGCAAACGCTTCCAACCGCCGCTCGCCAGCATCGGCGGCGAGGTAGGCGCGTACCGCGGGATTGAACAAGGCGCCTGCGAAACCCGTTGCGGCCGAGGCGATGAGAACGAAGGGCAGCGACTCGGCAAAGGCCAGCAGCGCGAATCCCCCGGTGCGAAGCAGACACCCCGCCACAATCAGCGGTTTGTAGCCGAGCCTGTCTGCCAGTGTGCCGCCGACGATGAACATGCCCTGCTGTGAGAAATTACGTACGCCCAGTACGAGACCGATCGCCCAGGCCGCCAGCCCTAACGGACCGGCGAGGTAGCCGGCCAGGTACGGCATGAGCATGTAGAAGCCGAGGTTGATGCCGAACTGGTTGATCATCAACATCCGGCTCGGCAGATCAAAGCTGCGGAATTGGCCGATGACGCCCATCACCGCGTTCCGGCGGCCGGGTCGATGACGACGGGGCACCGGGTCCATGACTGCACGACGCGTTCGGTGGGGTGACTGATGAAAGCAGGCTCTTTCGGCGGCTCGACGTCGAGCAAACCGTGCTCGCGGCAGTAATCGTCGTTATAGATGGTGTCGAAGTACCGTTGCGGCCCGTCCGGGAATACCGCAGCGATGGTGGTGTCGCGGGTGTGTGTCCGGACGGCCCAACCCGCAACTAGTGCGACCGCCCCGACACTCCAGCCGCCACTGACGTAGTGGGTCGACGCGAGGGCACGACACGCCCATACCGCCTCTGCGGGAGCAACCCAATGCACTTCATTGAAGGCTGGATAGTCCACGTTTCCGGGGTAAATGCTGGATCCGAGGCCGCGCATCAGCCGCGTGGCGGCTGGTTGCCCGAAGATGGTGGACCCGATGGTGTCCACGCCGATGAGCTCGAGGTCACGGTTGTATTCGCGCAGCACCCGCGCCACCCCGGCCGAGTGTCCACCGGTCCCTACCGAGCACACCAGTACGTCAATATTTCCTAACTGAGTAATGAGTTCTAAGGCCAGCGGTCGGTAAGCGTCGACGTTGTCCGGGTTGTTGTACTGGTCCGGATACCAGGTATGTGGATCTTCGGCCAACAGCTCGGCGACCCGATCCTTGCGCGCCTGCTGCCACCCGCCGACCGGATGAGGCTCAGCGACCAGATCGAGGTGCGCGCCGTAGGCAGTGAGCATGCGCTCAATGATCGGCTCCATGCCGGTATCGGTGACCACGGTCACCGGATGCCCGTACACGGTTCCGGCCAGCGCCAAACCCAAACCCATTGTGCCGCTGGTAGATTCGACAATTCGCGCACCCGGTAGCAGGTCTCCGCGCGCCCGAGCTTGTTCCACCATATGCAGCGCGGGACGGTCCTTCATACCACCGGGATTGAGTCCCTCGAGCTTTGCCCAGAAGCCGCGGTCTGGGTCACTGAACGGCGCGGACACCCGCAGCACCGGCGTGGTGCCGACAATCGTGTTCGCCCGCCCTTGCGTGCCCAAAGCAACAGGCTGAGAAGGGTTGTTCTCAGAAGATAGAGCAGAGTCCATGATCATCGCTTCTGCTTGAAGCCGCGGCACAGCGCGGCAGCTGACAATGACGGAAGTCACCAACCGTGATAGCAGCAGAGCCATCGGTTTGACGAAGACCGGTCAGCGACGACTGATACACAACCGGGACAAAATCTGTCTGCCGGTCAATGAAGCAGCGAGCCGACCGGGCGGCGCCCGCATCATCGGTGACAGCATGGCCGCCAGCCACCCGGCAACGGCGATGCCGGCCATCGTGATGAAATCGGAACCGGCAAGCGGCGCGATTCGCGGTAAGACCGCCGCAGCAGACATGTCCGACGCACAGATGGACCCAGGTTCAATATGGTCGTAACCGGTCAGCGCGATAGAACGATCCGCAGATGCCGATACCGAGTAATCGGAACGGACCGGGGAGGTTTCACACCAAGGCAGGGCGACTTTGGCGCCCAAGACGAGTACCACCGCCACGCCGAACACGAGAACGGTGGACTTCAGGTAAAGGCGCGTCAGGGTGCCGCTGAAACTTGCAATGACCCGACTGTAACAGCACCACGACCCGAGAAACGGAACCGCGCAGCCGACCTGTGCATTACGCATCAACACCTCTTGAAGCCCTACTTTGTTGCGAAAGAACGCACGGCTTGAGGCAGGCAGGGGCTTGTACCGACTCGGGCCGCCCGGCCCGGAGACAAGCCCTATGCGGCCGCAGAACGCATGCGAGTCGTGCGAAGATTCCATGGTCATCGCTCAAGCGCGGTCAATGGAGACGAAAGGATCGGCAGCAGGCATCATGGACGGATGGAAACAGTGCCGCAGACTTCAGTGACCGGCGCCGGCCATCGGGCATTGGTGGTCGACAACGAGGTCTCGCTAGCCGGCGTGGTCGCCAGTTATCTCGAGCACGAGCAATTCGAAGTGTGTATCGCTCACGACGGTTACGATGCGCTCACTTTGGCCCGCGCGTTCCACCCCGATGTCGTTATTCTTGATCTGGGTTTGCCGGGCATCGACGGCATCGAAACCTGCCGCCAGCTACGCACCTTCTCCGACGCCTATGTTGTGATGTTGACCGCCCGCGACAGCGAGGCGGACACACTGATCGGATTGTCGGTGGGCGCCGACGACTATGTGATCAAGCCCTTCAGGCCCCGCGAACTCATCGCCCGCATCCTCGCGATGCTACGCCGACCGCGTACTACGGAGCCACGGAGTGGAGACGGCACCGAAACCGCAGCCGACTAGCAGCAGTCGCTTCGGCGCGTTCTTCGTGCACTTCTCGCTTGGATGCAACTCGACTGAACACGGAATGCCGAAAGCTCAAGCCTTCGCGCAGGCTGCCACGGCTCGGCGCAGACCTCGTAATGCTATGCGGGAACCTAGAATGCGACCCAGAAGGAGCAGTCGACCGAGTGACCTCTAGCATCGCGACAACAGGCTTGCCCCGCGGTAGAGCTTGGATGGGAGTGCAGCTTGTCAAGACCGGCTCGGCAAAGCCTTCGGCAGACAGTCGACCGAACACGGCGACGAGCAGTTGCACCGCGACCGACCGTTACCGACGTCGAATATCGATGGGAATTGGCCAATGAGTGACAACACCACACCGGGGCCTCAACCGCGCCGGTTTTTGCGCCGGCCCAGCATCGGGCTGCGCCTACTGCTCGCCCAGACACTGGTGCTCACCGCCGGTGCGGTGGTCACCTGGGCAATTGCCGCCGTAGTGGGACCGCGGATCTTCAAGGAGCACATGCACGACGCGGTGCCCGTCGGCTCGTTCCTGGAAACACATGCCGACCACGCGTATCGAGGGGCCACCGCCGTGGCCGTCGGCGGCGCCCTTGCCATTTCCGCGCTGATGGCACTGGCGGTCAGTTGGTACGTCAGCCGGCGGCTGCAACGATCTGTCACCGAGGTCGCCGCCGCTGCGACCGCGGTTTCCCACGGCCGATACGACATCCGGGTTTCACCTACCCGCCTCGACGAGGATTTCGACATGCTCGTTGACTCGTTCAACCAGATGGCGGCCCGACTACAGACCGTCGACGCTACCCGGCGCCAGTTGTTCAGCGACCTGGCCCACGAGATTCGCACACCCGCCTCGGTGCTGGATGCCTACGTGGACGCGCTCGAAGACGGCGTGCGGTCGCTGACCCCACAGACCACCGCGATGCTGCGCGACCAGACCCGCCGGCTAGTGCGGTTTTCCGAGGACACTGCTGCACTTGCCCAAGCCGAAGAGAGCGCCTTCTCGATGGCCTTCAGCTGGATCGACGTGCGCGAGTTGATCGATGCCGCCGTGACGGCCGCGCAAGAACGCTATCGAAGCAAACATATCGATCTAGTCGTCACATCACCTAAGACCCTGCCCCGGCTGTGGGGGGACCCGCAACGGTTATCTCAGATCCTAGGCAACCTGGTCGACAACGCACTGCGCCACACGCCGCCAGGAGGACGTGTCGAAGTCCGCGCGGCTGTGGACGGCGCGCAGTTCACGCTTTCGGTCGTCGACAGCGGTGAGGGCATCCCGGCCGAACACCTACCCCATGTGTTCGAACGGTTCTATCGAGCCGATCTCGCCCGCGACCGGGGCTACGGCGGAGGCGGAATCGGACTAGCCATCGTCAAGGCGCTGGTCGAGGCCCACAATGGCCTCGTCGTCGCGGCCAGCGACGGCATCGGGAAAGGCGCCGCGTTCACCGTCACCCTGCCGCTGGGTGCATCGGGTGTCGAGCGCACCGCTGAAACCGCGGCACCGGCCGGCGAGAGAGCCGGCTCTGCATAGCTGGATCGGGCGGCCTCAGTACCGGGGAAGTATCGGGGATTCGCCCACTGGAGCATTAAGAATCAATGACGGTGTAGGTGGCGGCGCCTGCCGGTGGTTCATCCATGCCATCATTAAACGGGCAGCGCTGCCAAGGCCGGGCAGTTGTCCGGAAGAATCTTGGTCTGGCGTCAGCACTGGGTGCCCATCGGGCTTACCGGCTTACTATCGGCCAACTCATAGAAAGGAGCGGTGGCATGCCCGTCACTTCGGCAGCAGTAGCGGACGATGATGCGCCCGCAGATGGACCTAGAACTTTCCGGGACCGCCTACAAACGGTCGTGAGGTACGACTTTCCGGCGTCGATCGTGGTCTTTCTGGTTGCCGTGCCGTTGTCGATCGGGATCGCGATCGCCTCGAACGCACCGATCATGGCGGGACTGATCGCCGCAGTCGTCGGCGGCATCGTCGCTGGTGCGGTGGGTGGAGCGCCGCTGCTTGCATCGGGGCCGGCCGCCGGCTTGACCGTGGTGGTAGCGGAGACGGTGAACACCTTCGGTTGGAAGACCACCACCGCGATCGTCGTCGGTGCCGGGCTGCTGCAAATAATCTTTGGTGTGAGTCGGCTCGCGCGAACGGCGCTGGCCATATCGCCGATTGTGGTACACGCGATGCTCGCCGGGATCGGCATCACGATCGCGCTGCAACAGGTTCACGTACTGCTCGGGGGCAGTTCTCGAAGTACGGTGTGGGACAACTTGATTCAATTGCCAGCTCAGCTGCGGTCTCCCCACCTGAGCGACATCTTCGTGGGGGTCGTTGTCATCGCGATCATGCTCACCTGGAAACGAACCCCGGCCCGGCTGCAGATACTTCCCGGTCCGCTGGTCGCAATCGTCGCCGCGACGCTGATATCCTTCGTGCCGACGCTGAACGCCGACAGGATCGAACTCGACGGTTCGATCCTCGACGCGATCGGCTTGCCGACTCTGCCGGAGGGCGGCTGGGTGCCGTTTGTGTTGGCTGCGCTCACCATCGCGTTGATCGCCAGCGTGGAAAGCCTGCTGTCAGCAGTTGCGGTCGACAAGATGCATAGCGGCCCGAAAGCCGACCTGGACCGTGAGCTCATCGGTCAGGGCGCTGCCAATGTGGTGTCGGGGATGGTCGGCGGCCTGCCAGTAACGGGTGTGATCGTCCGCAGCGCGACCAATGTGGCGGCTGGTGCTCGTACACAGGCTTCGTCGATTTTGCACGGCGTGTGGGTGCTGCTGTTCTCCGTGTTGCTGGTCGGTCTGGTACAGCAGATCCCGAAGGCCGCCCTCGCGGGGTTGCTGATCGTGATCGGCATTCAGTTGGTCAAGTTGGCACACATTCGGCTGGCCTGGCGTACCGGCGACCTGGCTGTGTATGTGATCACGGTCGCCGGAGTTCTGTTCCTGAACCTGCTGGAAGGCGTCGCCATCGGCATCGCCGTCACCCTCGTCGTCGTGTTGTGGCGGGTGGTGCGCGCCTCGGTTCATGCCGAACCGATCGACGAGGAGCATCACGAATGGCGTGTCACTCTCGAAGGAACCCTCAGTTTCCTTTCCTTGCCGCGGCTAACGCGGGTGCTGGCCTCAATTCCGTCGGGCAGCAGCGTCACCGTGGAGCTCACGGTCGACTTCCTTGATCACGCTGCATATGAGGCCATCGAGGAGTGGGCTCGACGGCACCGCTTGGCCGGCGGCTCGGTCTGCATCGACGAAATCGGCGAAACCTCGTTGACGGCGGCGACCGCAGGACCGCCGATTCGCCGGTCGCACGGAGCGATAGCTCGTGGATTGTTGCCATGGCGCGCCAACGGCCACCACAATCACAGACACACCGGTTCCACGCTCAGCCCGGTGTTGGATGGCATCGCCCGCTACCACCGCCTGCACGCCCCACTGCTTCGCGAACACCTCAACGAGATGCCCGACGGGCAGCAACCGCACGCTCTGTTCCTGACCTGTGCCGACGCTCGCCTGGTGCCCAACGTCATCACCGGTAGCGGGCCGGGCGATCTTTTCACCGTGCGCAACCTCGGTAACCTCGTCCTGCCGAACTCCACTGACTTGTCGATGGAGGCCGCCTTGGCGTACGGGATCATCGAAATGAACGTCAATACCATAATCATCTGCGGCCACTCAGAATGTGGAGCGATGAGGGCATTGCTCTCCGAGGCTGGCGGCCGAGACGACATTCCTGCCGCTGTCGCGGAATGGATCGAGCAGGCGCTGCCCAGCCTCGATGCGTTCCGCGCCGGTCACCCCGTCGGCCGGGTGGCGGCAGAGCACGGATATGACGTCTGCGATCAGTTGGCAATGGTCAACGTGGCTCGGCAGGTCGAGAACTTGACGGGTCATCCCGTGGTGGGTCCTGCTTTGGAAGAGGGGCGACTGGAGGCATTGGGCCTATTCCTCGACGTCGCCTCGGGCCGGGTCCTGCGCATTACGGGGAGCGACGTCGAGAATCTCGTCCCAGCGCACAGCTGACTCTTCCACCATGCTGATCCGGGCCTGCTCGGCCAAGGCGGTGAAGTAGATCGGATGGCCCTTGGTGGCGAGCTCGGCGCAGCCGTCCTCGATCCTGATCAGGGCGTTTTAACTCACGCGGGCGCCTATTGGGGGCCACAGGCAGGTATCGCGGTTGATCCCACGCTTATTTCCTACACGTTGCACATATGTCACATTGATGTCTTTCTGGTGTGCACAAGAATATGGCCCTGCTCACACGTAAGCCACCTCGATGCAGTCCGGCGGCATGGTCATTGGCGAGACTTGAGCACTGAGAGCCTGTCGCCGAAATGTTGAGCGTAGTGGACTAGCCGCAGTCAATTGCCGTGTCCATCAGGGGAAAGGCAATCGGCTTGCGTCGGCCAAACGCGGTACTCCACGAGCGTCGGCTGAACGATTCTGGCCCGAGTTTGTCTCGTCACTTCGGGATACCTCCCGCCTCTACTCGTTAACTTGATGTAACCAACTCGGCACGGGGGGCACACGCGTCGTATCTTGGGGTTGCTCTTTCACCGCAACGACAGGAAAAGAACTAGCTGGGGCCGACGAACTTCGTGCCACACGAAGGTTGGTCTTGCTATGCACAATCGTGCGTTCGTACGTCGCTCAGCCCGCAACAGGAAGCAAGGAGATCACGTGGCACTGCTTAGAACAATCATTGGGGTGGCTCCGCTTGCGTTGACCGCTTGCATCTTCGCGCCTGCGACTGCGCACGCCGAGCCAATAGATATGGCGCCGAAGAGTTTCAGCAAGGAAACGCGCGATGGTTGGCACCTGAATATCCGAATCGACCGTGAGACGGTGAATTCGGTACCGAATCTGGCTGCAGCCGCAAACTCAAGGGAAGCATTCGTCACGTTCGACGCGACGGCCACTGCGACTGGTGGATCAGGTCCGATCACAGATAGCCTCTTCATCGCCGGCTACCAGCTCGGCTGCCAGACCGACGTGTCGACCGGTCTGCAGATCGGTGGTACAGGCGGCGTTGCGCCGACGGTGGGAGTCGGCCTCCCTGACCCGTCGTTAAGTGCCGGTCTGAGCTCTGGTGTGGCGGGATTCGTCCAGACGGTTCTGCAGCCGGGCGTGATTGTCGATCTCCCGTTGACCAACATGGCCCTCAGCGACGGTGGCACCGGCATGCTCGACGTCGACAATTTGCACATCAAAGCCGATGCTTGCGGCGGCGATGTCACCGTCCGTTCGTACGCTTACCTGCGAGTCTCGACGGACACGGCTCACAGCAATTTCGCCATTTACGGCGACCCGATCAAGATCTAAGGTGAGGCCATGAAATGCACGAAGCGAAGAGTGTTCGGTGCGGTGACTGGTGTGACCGCGCTGTTCACTCTCGCCCCGCTACCCACGGCGGCCGCCCAGCCTGCGCCACCACCGCCGCCGTTCTTCCCCTCTCCCACTCTTGGTAGTCTGCCGATAGTGCCAGGTAGTTACAGCGCTACCTACTACGTGATTCTGCCGCCGTCACCGGCGACCACCGATTCGCGGGGTCTGAACGTCGCCAGCAACGCCGACGCTGCGTCGGCGGCGTACGGGCTGCCTGGCAGCAAACTCGGCAACCTTCCTCATAAGTCCAACCCTCTCACCTCGACGAATACGCGTTACGGGCTCTCCGCTCTTGGGTCACATCCCCCGGCACATACCCCAGGTGTGAACGCCACCGGTGTGGGACACAACCCGCTGCTAGAGGACCCCAGCGGTCAACCACCCGAGGGCACTCCCGCAGCTGAGTCGGAAGCTCCTCTCGAAGCCTCCACGCCCGCACCACCGGTCTTGGAGGACCCAAGCGGCCTGCCACTAGGAGCCCTTGAATCGGGTGGCTAGTGGACCTTGGTCGCTAGTGAACCTTGGTTGCTAGGGCTTTACGAGCTGTCGTGAGTTTTCAGGCTGCGTTCGGCAGGAGTCGTGCGTGGTCGATCGTTTCTGCGTTCGAATGTCGCTGTTTCGCAATGCTTTTCGTATTGGTGGTTGAGCTGGCGGCTGGTCAGCGGCCAGCAGGGGTCACAGCAGCCGGTCGTGGATTTTGGTGTAGAAGATCGCAAACCGCAGTCCGTCGCCAGTGAGCTGGTAGCGATTCTTGCCCGGAACCCCAACCACGAATGCCCACCCGCCCAGCCGACCCGGTGAGCGATCACCGTGGCCGGCATCGACGGATACCTCCGTAGCGGCGCCCGTACCGCCGGCTCGACCTGCGCCCGCGCCGACGATGTCACCGGCGCCCGCTCATAGCGTGGTGGCGATTCCGAATGAACCGCGTCGGCAACGGAATTACGCGACAGCTTCAGCCCTCGCGCGATCTCAGACTGCGACAAACTTCTCCGACCGATACAACGGACGACAACCTCGGCCCAATTCTCCATAGTGATCACTCTCCAATCAGAAGGGTGCTCACTTTCACCCCGGGATCACCTGCTCACTTTTCGACCGGAGAAGACATTTTCGGACGGCGTCGGATCTTCTCGCGGCCGAGATGGACCGGCCACACCACTACGCTGGAAATGTGAATCCACGGTTCCAGAGGCTGTTTTGGGCCGCCCCCTCTCGCCGATATTGACGACTGGCTGGTCGGGCTCGCTGTCGAGCATCGGCGCGGCCGCACTTCGGTATCGGCTATCCGTACCGAAAACCGCTAATTGTTCGCGCAGGACGGCGAGATGGGCCAGATAGTCTCCGTATAGCGCCAGCGCGATCGTCGCGCAGAATCTTGTCCGAAACCTGCTGGGCGAGCTGCTTGCGCCACGGCTCAGCGGTGGCACGGTGGCATACTGACAGCATGATCGATCGGCGAGGGTTCCTGACGTTGTCCGCCGCCGCCGGCCTGACGGTCGCCTGCTCGCGGCCGTCCGAATCGGCCAGCAGCGCCGTCGACGTCACTCTCAAGCCGACCGCCACCGAGATCGACCTAGGCGGCGTCACCGTGAGCACCTGGGCATACGGCAATGAGGTCCCGGGCAAGGAGATCCGCGTTCGCAAGGGCGAGACGCTACGTGCCCAGGTGGAAAACCAGCTACCGAGCGACACTACGATTCACTGGCATGGTGTGGCGCTCCGCAACGACATGGATGGTGTGCCGGTGCTCACTCAGCCGCCGATCCCGTCCGGCCAGCGCTTCACCTACGAGTTCGTCGTGCCTGATGCCGGGACGTACATGTACCACTCCCATGTCGGCACCCAACTGGATCGAGGGCTGTACGGTCCGTTGATCATCGAGGACCCCTACGAGCGCACCGATTACGACGACGAGCTGATAATCATGCTCGACGACTGGATCGACGGCACAGGCACCGACCCCGATCAGGTTTTGGCAGACTTGAAGAAGACCGGCATGGCAGACATGGGCGAAATGGCCGAAATGGGTGCTGATGCTGGCGTCACGCCGACCAGACCGCTCGGCGACGACGGCGGGGACGTCATTTACCCCTACTACCTTATCAACGGCAGGGTCGCGGCAGATCCGAAGTTGCTGAATTTTCGTGCTGGGCAACGCATTCGGCTGCGGGTGATGAACGTCGCGTCCGACACCGCGTTCCGGGTAGCGGTGCCCAACCATGTTCTCAACGTCACCCATACCGATGGCTTTCCGGTGGTCCCGGCGCAGGCCGAGTCGGTGATCCTGGGTATGGGTGAGCGGGTGGACGCCACGATCACGCTCGGCGCCTCGGTTCCGGTGGTCGCTGCCGCCGAGCAGAAAGATGGCTACGCACAGTTGAACATGCGCGTCAATGGCACACCGAGCGGTGTCAACGTCGCCAAATTCGTCGCCGCCTTGCGGAGCGGCATCCCCTTGGACACCTCACAGTTGATCGCCACGCCGGAAGTTCAACTACCGCAACGCGATCCGGACGACGTCATCGACATGCGGCTAGCCGGCCCGGTGGACCGCTACGACTGGCCGATCAACGGCAAGCTGTACGATCCGCCGAACGACGGCTACCCTATCCGGGGCGGCCAGCGGGTGCGCATACGCTATGTCAACGAGTCCAAGATGTTTCATCCGATGCATCTGCACGGCCACACGTTTCAGGTCGTTCGGCCCACCGGGCGCACGGCCCGCAAAGACACAGTATTAGTGCCGCCGCTGCAAACCGTCGAAGTCGACTTCGACGCCGATAACCCCGGTCGGTGGCTCGTCCACTGCCACAACACGTATCACCTTGAGGCCGGCATGGCGACCTTCGTCCACTACACCTAACGGCTAGCCACCCTTGCAAGCAATCGCTGGATTTCCGGGTCTTGAGCCGCGTTGATATCGTTGGCCAACGACGCCACGCGCGGGTCGATTTCCCGCTTGGCCAGCAGCATGTCGCTCATCTCCATTGCTTGTTGGTGGTGCGGGATCATTCCCTGCGCGAAGGTGACATCGGCGTCGTTGTTGGCCTGCGCCTGCCGTCGTGGAGATCTTGCCCAACCCAGCGGCGGTCCGGAGGTTGGCGACCGCGGTGGTGATCGAGGCGCACGACGAGTGGCAGGTCACCCGCCGCTACGTTTCCGATGTCATCATGGACGACTCAGAGTCGTCATCGCCGTCAAGGATCGCGCTGCGCTACAACACGCCGCGCCGGAATCGTTGACACCGAAACTCGAAAACGCTTGACATGCAACATAACTTGTTGATTACGAACCAGGATGGTTCACCGATCCGAGAACTACACCACTCCACGGGATGCTACCGCCGCGGGTCAGTCGCAGAACAGCGAGACCTGGATCGTTTTGCTGACAGTGATCGGAACCAGCCGGGATCTGTTGCCGGTTCCCAACCTCACCAAACGAGTGATCTCAGTCGGGTTGCGGACGCTCGTTACGGTGCATTCGCCGGGCGCTGCGCTCCCAACCCGATCGATGTTGACTGTATAGCCGTCGGCATTCAGCTGTCTGATGGACTCCAAGTCGGAATCGGCTGACGCGACGCCCGCCGGTGCAGCGACAACACCAGATACGACGATGGACGCCATGGCGAGAATGCTCTTACGCATAGCCTCGCCTCCCATTCTGGATTGACTTATGCGAATATGTCTATGTTATACCCCGAGTCTGCTGAACGGCCGCTGCGCGCGACCGGGTAAGCGACGCCGAGATCGCTGATGAGCAATGGGTCATCGCCCTGTTCGACGCGCATCGCGAGAGGACTGCAGTTCGGTTACAGGTACTTCCCGGGGAAGCACCAACCACTGTTAAGCCGATAGCCGACGTTCCGCATGGCGGCTCTGCTCGACCCGCCGGTGTGGAGCCTGCTGCGAACGAAAGCTCTGGACTGTTGGCACTGTGACCCAACAAATCGAGGATCGCGATCATCACCGGATCGCACGCACCCACCACCTCGCCGACGCCGAACCGCGCCCTGGTACTTGACCCCCGGTCGAGTACGAAGTAATTACGACCACACCGGCCAGTCGGGCGCGTGACCGGAACAGTCATCTAGCCGTGCACCGGACCCCATCACGGTCTACTATCCAGATACGTAGATAATGCCTAGTCGAAGGAGACTTCGTCATGGACATGGCAATGTGCGCTTGCTGCGAAGCGATGGCCGCCGCGGCGGCATGCTGCCCGGGGGCACCAATGCCCCCTCCACCTCCCCCGCCGCCGATGTAGCGGTCGCCCGACTGCCTGCTCGCAGCTGCGTATCCGTAGACGGCGCCGCAGAAGATCGTCGGTACCATCGCCATTTCCGCCGTGCTGCCGGGATCAAGGCTGTCTGCTTAGTGTGCCTGTTGTGCCTGATGCTTCGGTGCCGATGAATCTTGTTGTCGGGCGGAATAGTTCACCGTCGGGGTGGTGTTGACTTCGTGATCTTGCGGAGTTGTTCCTCGTGCTGCTTGACGGCTTCGGCGAGCGATTCGACGGCGGTGCGAAGGTGAGCTACTTCGGTGGCGAGTCCAGTCAGGGTTCGGGCGTCTGTTTGTCGGGTCCGGTGTTCGTCGACGATGGCGGCGGAGTTGCTGGCGCGGTAGAGCGTTGCGCGGCTGATCTGGGCATGGTCGGCGACGGCGGTGAAGGTGATCGGGTGGCCCTTGGTGAACTCGGAGCAGACCCGCTCGACCCTGATCAGGGCGTTCTCGCTCATGCGGGCGCCGCTTGGGCGGGGAGCGCATCGAGTCGCGAGATGAGCTTGCGATGTCGATCTGCTTCGTCGATCCATCCGCGTTGTTCGGCGTCTGCGGCCAGATCCTGGGTGCCGACGCGTTGGGCTGCGAGAACTCCGAGGTGTGGAGTCCGTGTGAAAGCTGGGGCAGTGCTCGCAGATGTTGGCGTAGGGGCATGAACCTTGTGCCGGTGCTCGCAGGCAGTAGCCGCCGGCGAGCCGTGACTTGATGGCCGGTGCATCATGGCCATTGAAAACTTTGGGAGGATACTTGAAGGCGGGCCCAGAGCCGCTGGCCGTTGGGAGGGTCGTCATGTCGCTCAAGCCGAGATACGTCGCGGCGACGTTGTTGGCCGGGGGGGCCGCCGCGTCGATCGCCGTGGCGCCGATCGCTGTCGCCCACATTCCGCGGGCCGGTGACCAGAACGCCCGCGACACCATCGCACACCTCGAAGCGGAGGGCTATAACGTGCGGATCAACTGGGTCATGCGCAGTCTGGCCCCGTTGTCTATGTGCTCCGTTAATGCTGTCCGCGTCCCTGACCGTTCGCGGGATAGCGCAGAAACGTTTACGACCGTATACGTTGACGTATCGTGCCCGAGCGTCGGGGAGTGAAATCTGACGTGGTGTCGACGATGCTCTGGCTTGGGTGACCCGCGCGCGCTCGCCAAGATCGCGACCGTGACACTGAACGCGATCACCCTCCGCACCAGGACTGGCGCGTCCGGTGAAGCGCTACACCGGCTGATCGAAGTGACCGTCGACGCGGTCCGCATACCACGGACCGGCGGAGGTTAACGTTAACCGGCCGGCGTCGGCCCCGGTGGACTGACCGGCGGCGGCCCGGGTGAAACGATCGACGGTTGATCGGGCAAGTCCTGTCCCAGCCCAGCCGGAATCGCAGTACCGGGTGGGGGCGCGGTACCAGGCAGCGGCTCACCGAGCTGATCTTGTGGCATCTGACCAAGAAGCCCGCCTTTCAGACGGCCGTCGCTATACATCGCACGCAGGCGCCTGAGGTAATCCAAGCCGGAGATGTCCGCATTCTCGTCGCCCGGCGCCACCCCGAACACCGTTCCCTGGCCGGGCGCCGCGGGATCGACGTTCTGGGGGAGCAGGTAGGCGTTGTTGAACGCGTTGAGGTTCGGCGGCGTTCCGGGGGGGCCGCCCGGTGGCGAGGGAATTGGATTCTGGCCCAGCATCAAGTCGTTGCCGACGGTCGGGTCGGGCATCTCGGGTAGGCCAAGAGGGCCAGCGGCAGGAGCCCCAATTTGCGCCAATCCTGAAAGCCCATTCGGCCCTAAAGGCGCGCCGATGATCGGTATCGTCGGCCCTTGCGGCGGCGGGACCGGAATCGCCGGATCAGCGGGCGGCGCGGGGGGGTCCGCGGCGGCGGGCGCCGTGTGGGCGACCGCCGCACCGACGGCGAGTGTGCCGGTCACCACCATGCTCGCGATCACGTCCTTGGCGACCGCCCCGCGATCTCGGCTACTCATGGCTGGCATCTCCTTCGGCTCGGATACCCACGCTCCACCTCTGATGTTCAGACGGTCTTGGTGACGCCGTAATAGGCGACGATGTCGTTGGTGTCCGTGGTCGAGCTCGTCAATACCGCGAACGACCGCAGGAACGACTGACCGACGCAGCCGTCGATCTTGATGTGAACATCCTTGACGGTGACCCGGGCGTCCTGGGCCTTGAACTTCTTCTCGGTCACCGACACGGTGGTCACCTCGCCCGGCTTGGGCTGGACTTCAAACGTACCGCTGATCGGGAGCGAGGCGCCGGTAGGTACGAGACCTGCCAGCGTCGACCCCGACGTGCCTATGCCGATCTGGCCAGCCAGCCTGATCCTTTCCAGTTCGATGCCGCAGCCGATCTGATAGCCGACCTCTAGCTTTCCGCCGTCCAACGTGGTGTTACCCGAGCCCGTGATCGACCCGGTGAACGTGGCGCCCACAAGATATTCACGTGACGACAGCGCGGTAGTCAGCGGCGCCACCGGCAGCTGGGTCTCGTTCCCCGCAGCCACCGTCAACTGCCAGCCGTCCGGGGTCGTGACGATTCCCGGCTGCTCCGACGGGACGGCGCCGGTGTCCGGCGGGGGGCCGGCGTTTGCGACGGGTACCGGCGGCGGGTTGGGATTTGGCTCCGCTGCGGCGAGCGGAGCTGTCGCGGTCGGGACCAGCATGCAAACAGCGGCCAGAGTGGCTAAACGATTAAACATTGTGCGGCGGCGCCTCTCGTCGTCGGAATCCAAAGAAACTGTTCCGCCGAATGATCGGTGGACCAGGTAACTAAACGGTGAACGGATGAACAACACTTGCCACCCGAAACTATCGAGTGCGCGTCTCTCAAGCTGGTAAGCCACCTCTGAAATGGATTCGCTGGATAACGGCACGCGTGAACCATTGGCGCGGCTTGATCGCGCCGCGGCCAGCCGGCGACGCACCGTGGCCCACGAGACCGCTTCGGCCACTGCGCGATCGATCACGTCGGCAGACAGTTCAGTGCGTGACCACGGTGACGGACACGCCTGTGTCGGCGGGAGGCGAACCGGCGCCTCGATCCCTGAAACCACGAGGTCTCGCTGCATGAGCGGCTTTCGCGGCGAAACCAAATCAACGCCGGCACAGCCGCGCTTGCGAAACCGCATCACACGGCCTTGGTGACACCGAGATAGGTGATGACGTCCTCGGTGTTCTCGGTCGAGCTAGTCAGCGTCGCGTACGACCGGATGAACGACTGACCGGCGCATTGGTCGACGCCAATGCGGAAACCGTTGATCGTGACCCGAGTTTCATTCCCCTCGAACTCTTTCTCGTCGACCGCAACCGTGGACACGGTGCCGGGACGGAGGTCTATTCTTCCCCGGTATGTGAGGTTCGGAGCGAAGGACGGATCGGTGTCAGCAAACGGTATGCGGATCGAAGGGGTAATACCGGCCCCGACAAGAGTTTCGATAGTATTTTGCGTGATGCCGCAACCGATCTGATACCCGGCCTCCAGTTTTCCGCCCTCCAGCTCGGTGTTACCCGAGCCCGTGATCGACCCGACGAACGTGCCGCCCACGAGGTATTCGCGCGACGCCAGCGAGGTAGTCAGCGGCGCCACCGGCAGCTGGGTCTCGGCCACCGCGGACACCGTCAAATGCCAACCGTCCGGGGTATCCAAGACCCCCGGTGCCGCGGGCGGAACGGCCCCGTTGTTAGGCGGGGGTGGAGGTGCGGCGTTTCCCGCCGGCTCCACCGCGGGATCCGGGGGCGGTTCGGCCGACGCGAGTGGCGCCGCCCCACCCGGGATCAGCATGCAGACGGCGGTCAAGGTGGCAAAACGATTCGGCATGGTTGCGGTGACGCCTCTCGTGGTCCGAATTCAAGGGAACTGTCGCGTCGTATGATTGAGTGGCCGAGTGTCCAAACGGTAAACGGACCGAAAACAGTTCATGCCACATACCCATCGAGGGCGCCTCTGGCTGTCCGCGGCATCGAATGGATACCGCATAGGCACCCAGCGTTGAGCGGCGGTTCATCATTTGGTGAGCTGTAGAATCGACCATTCGTTATATGCAACCATGCCTTGTACCTGACCATGAGAGCTCTCTGTCGATCACTGCGGCCTCGTATTCGCCTGACTCTGCTGTGGTCTCGCACGCAGAGCCGCTCAACGGCGGTAAGGGCAAGATCAGCTGGTCCGGTGGCGCGGCAACGCCCGCGATCAGGCCGACACGGCAGGAGAAATTGTTGAGGTCATCACATGTTTGCGAGCGCGCGTTGGCCGCGTCTCTCATCGCGTTTGGCATCGGGCTAGCGGTCGCCCCAACCGCATCCGCCGACCCCAACGACGCAGAACAGACGGACACGCCGGCTCCGGGTATCGTAACGGCCCCCGCGCCGACCTCGGACAACGTCACTCCCGCGGCGGCGGTGGCCTGCAAGCAGTTCGCCACAACGCTGGATTTCGCCGCGACCTACTACTCGAGTTTCGCCGACGCCACCGAAGGTACGGACCTTCCCGATTACAGAGATCCGACTGTCAGGAACAGTAACGTGACCGGTCGGACCGCGCTACGGAAAGCGGCGGCCGCGGCCATGACCGCGTCGACGACACCGGGTCTGCAGCCCGAGATCGCCGCGCCGATGCGGGCATGGTCAGTGGACGCGACGAAGCTCCTGTTGATCATGGGACTCCGCGGCGGCGGTGACACCCTTGACAATGCGGCCACCGAGCTCAACAACGACGCCTACGACGCCCAAACGGCGTGTGCCGCCGCAGGAACGCACGCCTGAGGTTAGCCCCGTCGTCGTCAGAGGAGCTTGGACAAGAACGACTGCGTCCGTTCATGTTTGGGGTGGAAAGAGCACCTCGCCGAGGCTGCCGCTTCGAGAAGCGTAGGACACTGATATGGGGAGTGTTTTGTCAAGTGGGCAGAGTGAACCGGCGGCCGCAACCGTCGTCAACACGCACACGGCGTCGGCTTCCACCTGAGGGGGACCCGTTTGGTGGTCCAGTCGCTATGCGGCTTGGGGTTGGTGGG